>CAZGYL010000106.1:0-11262 GCA_964529985.1 uncultured Planctomycetia bacterium
TCGCTGTCTTGACCACAAACGAGAACAAGATTCTACGAACCATGCACGCCTATATGAGTAGATAGGGCCGGTGCAGGTACGTTTTATGTAATAGAGTCGCGAAGCAGGCTCTCGTCGCCCGTGTACGAGTAGTGTCGAACGGTGCTTTGAGGTTGATCATGACAAGAGGCGTTCTTCTGCTCTGGTTGTTGCTTTTCCCGGCCGGCCGTATTGGAGAAGGAGCAGGTGCCGGGCCGTTTCCACCGCGCCCGTTCCGCCCGCCCTTAGGCCGGTTTGTAGAAACCTTCGTCCCTTCCGAAGCAGCGCCGGGCAAGGGGATAGCTGTGAGAATCACTCTGCCGCGCAGGCCGCGCTACGCAGAAGGCGCCCCTGTTGTGATTCACGTACCGGGGGGATTCGGAGCCGGCGGCAGGCTGAGGCCCACCGTGCTTTCGGCTTTGGGTTTCGTTGAGGTTGCGTTTGCTTTCCCCGGCGGCCGGGTCGGACCGCAGCTAAGCGGCGGCACGTACGATCTGCGCGGGAAGCGTTCGCTTCGGGCGCTTTGCGATGTCGTTCGGTTTGCAGAGGGTTTGTGCGCCGATTCTGAAGGCCGCACCATAAACGACCTGCTCAAAGACTGCAAAGCGCTTACCACCAATGTAGGTATTGTAGGCTGGAGCAACGGCGGGAACACCTGCGGTGCAGCCCTGGTCTTTTTCGGCAAAGAGATGAAGGGTTTGGGTTACTACGTGTCAATGGAATCGCCCTACGGCGATGGTGCGGTTGCAGCCGAATTGGGGACGCATGAGACGGGGGTCAATCCGGCTTATGATCGTGAGACAGGCAGGCTTGATCTCAGCAAACTTGCTTTTGATCCTCACGCTCCGGTTCGAACGACGCTTCGCAGGATCCGGATTCCCGAGGATCTACGCGGAGCTCTGTTTTTCGATATGAACGGTTCCGGCCGCTACGAGGAAGGGGCGGATTTCCCGGCCTCTGCATTTGTTGCAGGCAGAGGAAGTTCGATTCGTCTTTTCTACTCCTTGAGGTTGCTTGGAGAAGCTGAAAAGAGAAACCTTTTCCAGCCCGTACGGCCCTCCTTTATCGCCGATCTTCAAGACGCTCAAGCCTTCTGGCGCCTGCGTGATCCTACACCCCTTCTTGATCGTGTGGGGCGAACATGCCCGAACCTAGCTGTCATCGTTTACGCGGGGATTAAAGATCACGTACAGGTTGCTCCGGATCACCCGCATATTTTGGCCCAGGTAGAGGGTTTCATGCGCGCCGGGATCCGCTTTGTGCGTTTGAATCCGGACAGGGCCTATGTGAAAGAACTCCTTAGGGGGAGGCTGCCGCCGGGCGTACCTGACAACGATGCAGGAAAGCATTACACGCGCAAGACCATTGTCAAATGCCTTGAGCCTGAGGAGGTCCCGCGGGATCTGTGCGTTGCTGCAGCTTGTGTGGAATTGGCCGATCGGATTCAAAAGGCGCAGTGGGCACCGAACCTCTCTGAGGTGCTCCTTAAGCGACCGCTTCGCCTGCCCCCGAGACCCGAGATTCGCCCTCGTCCCCGGCCCGGGCGCCGCCGCTTGCAGCGCGGCCCCCAGCGGATCAGCGTTCCATACGGGTCCGGTACAAAAGAAGTTGTTGTTGATTGCTCGCAGTGCACGGGAACCATTCGCTCGCTGCTCGGGACCAACAGAGGGCCTTACGAGTACAGGAGGCCGGCCGGGAAAGCGCCGGTTGATTTGGTCTCCAGTTATCGCTTCCTGGGTATCGACTTTATTCGAACCCATGATTTTTACGGACCCACCGACTGGTATGTCATGTTCCCGCGGTGGGAGGCCGATCCTGAGGATCCCCGTTCATACGACTTCAGCTCTTCGGACGTCCGGATCCGTACCATTTGCGGAAACGGCTTTAAGTGCCTTTTCAGGTTGGGAACCAGTTGGAAGGGACGGAATCCGCGCCCCATAAACGATCCGCCCGGCACTTTGCGCGATGCTTCAGGAAACGTAGTCCACAAGGCGGATTCAAGGGACTTCAAGAAGTGGGGCGAGATTTGCGCTCAAGTTGTGAGACATTATACAAAAGGGTGGAATGAGGGCTTCCGCTTTCCGATTCGCTACTGGGAGATTTGGAACGAGCCGGATCTGAGATCGCAGTTTTGGACAGGCACGCCGCAGCAGTATTACAAGCTGTATGAAGAGGCCGCCCGCGCAGTTAAGAAGGTGGATCCTGCGTTGAAAGTCGGAGGGCCTGCCTGCACAGGCGCGCTTCGGAAAGAGTATGTTGAGGATTTTATTCGTTATTGCCGCGACAATGAGGTGCCGCTTGACTTCTTTTCGTGGCACAGCTATGGGGGCCGCGGGCGTTTCAATCCCTACAACTATGCTGAAGCTGCGAAGCGCATCCGTCAGGCGCTCGATTCTTTCGGCTTCAAGGAAACCGAGAACATTTGCGATGAATGGAACGCAGGAATCGGACCAGGTCTTTTCAGCGATAAGCCGGCCGCTTGCCCTTACTACGCGTCGACGTTGGCCGCCTTCCTGGATTCAGGTGTGACAAAGGCGTTTCAGTACTGTGGTGACATGCACCCGGGTTTGGGGCTTCACGATCGAAAAAGCGGGGAACCCAAGCGTTGTGCTTACGCTTTTGCAGCTTGGAAGCTTCTCCTCCAGACGCCGGTCAGGATTAATGCGGACGGCAGCGACAAGCGCGGTTATGCTGTTGTGGCGGGTAAGAGCGCGGATGGGAAGTTGGTCAGGGTGCTGATCAGCGACTTTCAGTCGGGTTACGAGGCCGTACACCTTACGGTCAAGAACCTTCCTTGGCCTGCTTGCGCCGGATTCAAAGTACGAAGACTTCTTTTGGACGAATCGCACCTGCTTGAAGTCGTCCAGAAGCAGCGTTCCAAAGGCCGTGCGTGGGAATGCCGTGTTGCACTTCGCTCACCTGCAGTATGTTTATTTGAGTTCCGCCTCGTTGAGTAGGTCGTACCTTTCCTGCTTGTAATGTAAAGACCTTACCGAAATTCGGACACTCTGCTGCATTGACGCTGAAGGGGGCTCGTGGCACCATGGTCTCAGGGGCACAAAGCCGGGCCTTTCTTGCGCAGGTGCCGTATGAGGCGATTTGGTGCAGCTCTTGTAGTAGTCTTTCTGCCGTCCGTGCTTAAGGGCGCCGAGGGGAACAATCGGCCTGTCACATTCCTGAGGTACATCAGACCCCTTCTTACTGAAAAGGGCTGCAACGCCGCTGATTGCCATGGTTCCGTTTCAGGAGGGGGAGGCCTGAGGCTTTCGCTTTTCGGAGCTGATCCCCGCTGGGATTATGAAGCGTTGGTCAGAACGGCGGGAGGTCGATACGTCGACTTCGAAACGCCTGTTTCCAGCTTACTGCTTAAAAAGGCAACGGGCGGCTTAGGGCATAAGGGGAAAGCTGCAATCACACCGAATTCGCGCAGCTATAAACTGGCTTTGAGGTGGATCAGAGGCAAAGCTCCGTACGGTTCCCCCGAAAAGAGCGCCGTAAGGTCCCTTGTGGTGACTCCCGAAGAGTTGAAGCTCAGACCCGGTGAGAGCAGGCCGCTTTCGGTGGAAGCAAAGTTCGGGGACGGTTCCACGGAAGACGTAACCAAAGCCGCCCGATATGAACCAGTCCCTGGAGAGGTTGTTGAGATCCGGCCCGGCGGCGAACTTAAGGCCCTGTCTTTTGGTGAGGGTTACGTTGTTGTTTCATACCTGCGTGTAACAAGACTCGTACGTGTGGTGGTCCCGCAAGAGCTTCCGATGCCGTATCCGGAGGCGAAAGATGCCGGCGGGCTTGACGGGCATGTAAGCGCAAAGCTCAAGGAGCTTGGTATACCGCCTTCCCGGCGGGCCTCTGACGCGTTTTTTTTGCGGCGCGTGTATTTAAGCGTAATCGGGACGTTGCCTACGCCGCAGCAAGCCCGGACCTTTCTGCAAAGCAAGGATCCGCAAAAGCGCAGGGCTTTGATCGAGGAGCTTCTCAAGAGGCCCGAATTCGCCGACTGGTGGGCGCTTAAATGGGGAGATCTGCTGAAAATAAAAAGCGAGTACCCGAGCAACCTCTGGCCGAACGCCGTCCAAGCGTATTCTCGCTGGATCCGGCGGAGCGTTGCTGAGAATAAGCCTCTGGATCGATTCGCCCGGGAATTACTCACTGCCTCGGGGAGCAACTTCCGCGATCCTCCCGTCAACTTCTACCGGGCTTTCCCAAAGCGTGATCCGCGGGCTGTAGGTGATGCGGCGGCTTTGATCTTCATGGGCATGAGATTGGGTTGCGCCAGGTGTCACGCCCATCCGCTTGAGCCCTGGGGACCTCAAGATGAATTGCGGTTCGCAGCGTTTTTCGCCAAGGTCGGTTACAAAAGGACCGGTGAATGGAAAGAAGAGATCGTTTTTTTTAATCCGCGCGTTTCTCTTCGCGATCCATTGAGTGGACAGGTGGTCAAACCGGCTCTACCCGGCGGGCCTGTATTGACCGTAGCACCTGAAGAGGACCCGAGGAGGGTTTTTGCGCGATACCTGACCGATCCTTCGAACCGGTATTTCGCCCGCAGCTTGGCGAACCGTGTTTGGTACTGGCTTTTCGGCCGCGGGATCGTCGATCCACCAGATGATCTGCGGCCTTCCAATCCACCGAGCAATCCCGAGCTTCTCAACTACCTGGCCGCGGAACTTGTCAAGAGCGGGTATGACTTCAAGCACCTCCTGAGGGTGATCCTGAATTCGGAGACGTACCAGCGTTCCTCCAAGGCGCTCAAATGGAACGCATGGGACCGGAGGTATTTTTCAAGATACCTCCCGCAGCGCCTGCCTGCCGAAGTGCTCCTTGATGCAGTGAATCAGGTAACGGAAACCTCCGACTCCTTTTGGAGCAGAATCCCGGAGCCGTACACTTTTTTGCCGCGCGGCCACCGCGCCGTGCAACTTGCCGATGGAAGTATTGGAATCCCTTTCCTGGAGCTTTTCGGCAGGCCTTCCAGGGATGCTTCCTACGAATCTGAGCGCTCTTCAGAGCTCTCACTAAGGCAGGTGCTTCACTTCCTGAACTCTTCACACCTTGAGGTCAAGATCTCCCGCAGCCCTTACCTCAAGCGCCTACTGCGCTCCAAACGCAGCAATAGGGAGATCGTTGAAGACCTTTACCTGCGCACGCTTTCGCGCTTTCCGAGCCCCGCTGAGCTGGACGTCGCTCTCAAGCATGTCAAAGGCAAGGGAGCAGGCCGCATAAGGGCCTTTCAGGACATTCTCTGGGCACTTCTGAACAGCAAGGAGTTTCTTTTCAACCACTGAAGAACGACAACACGCTTATGTGGAAAAGCCGCAGTGCTGAGCAGGGATATTGGAACTGCTTCTACAGGAGCTGCGTAATGAGCGGTAAGCGATCAGAGGCCGGCGCGCACCTGCAGGCGCTCTCAAGACGTTGCATCTTGCGGATTGGAGCTGCAGGGATTGCAGGGCTTTTTGCAGGAAGGGAGAGCCGGGCTGGGGCGGGCCGTACGACCGGCACAGCGCGAGCGATTATCCAGCTTTGGATGAACGGCGGTCCTTCTCATATCGACACATTCGACCCGAAACCCGAAGCCGGTGCGGATTACTGCGGCCCGTATCGCAAGGCCATAAAGACGAATGTGCCGGGAATCAGGCTTTGTGAAACCTTGCCGAAGCTTGCCGGGCAGGCTGATAAGTTTGCGATAATCCGCAGTATGACTCATGGGATCAACGGTCATGAGACCGCAACCTATGTGATGCAAACAGGTTTTCCGCCGGGCGGTGAATTGGTCTATCCGGCTACAGGCGCAGTTGTAGCGCTTAAGGTGGGGCCGCGCGGCAGCCTTCCTCCCTATGTGACGATCACAAGTCCGCTGGGCAGGTTTTCAGAAGCCGGATTTCTCGGTCCCGCTTACAAGCCGTTTGCCACGGGAGGCGATCCCAATGCGAAGCGCTTCGTGGTTCAAGGCCTTGTTGCTCCCGGCGGCGTGAGCGAGCAGAGGTTGCTAAGCCGTCGCTCCCTTCTGGAGGCGCTCGATGGGCTCGAAGAGGAAATCGGGCCGGACCAGAAGCTTCGCAAAGCGGATGAATACCGTCGCAAAGCTTATGAGCTTATTCTGGGAAAGGCCAAGAAAGCATTCGATCTTTCTGAAGAAGATCCTGCTTTGAGAGAGCGGTACGGAAGGAATCGCTACGGCCAATCCTTTCTTCTTGCAAGGCGCCTTGTTGAGAACGGGGTTCCCTTCGTTACCGTGAACTGGGGAGGTTGGGATACCCACAAGCAACATTTCGAGAAAATGGCCTCAATGCTTCCGATTCTCGACCAGGCGTTCTCAGCGTTGCTTGAAGACCTTTCGGCGCGCGGTCTTCTGGATGAGACGATCGTTTTTTGGGGCGGTGAGTTCGGCCGCACACCCAAGATCGCCAAAGAACCTCCTTGGAACGGCGGGAGGCATCACTTCGGCGCTGCTTTCTCTTGTGTTGTGGCGGGAGGGGGATTCAAGGGCGGCACGGTGGTGGGTTCAACCGACCGCACCGGTGAGCATGTGCGAAGCCGGCCGGTATACCCGTGGGATCTTACAGCAAGCATTTACACGCTTCTGGGTATTGATCCTCTCGGGCGGTTGCCTCACCCCCGCGGTTGCGTTGCACGGGTTACGCCGCTTGGAACCGGGGAGGTACCCAGCGGAGGCCTCCTCTGGGAGATAATGCCGCCCCGGGAAAGAATCGTGGTACAAAGGTGAAGACCATGGGGTACAAGGGTGCCGAGAAACAACTCGCACTTGCAGGAGTGCTTCTCATATTCATCTGCCATGCTCTTTGGGCAGGCGCGCCGGGGCGTGCGGCGCCTAAGAAACAGCCGCCTTCTCGAAAGCTGGTTCCGAAGGTAAAGCCCGGGGTTCCTGTTACTGCGCTGTGTTTCGATCGGACCGGGAAGATTCTTGCTCAGGGTATACGTGGAGGCGTTGCGCTTTGGGATCTTAACGCAGCCTGCCTCAAGAGTTACTTGAGCGCTCGAAGTATGGAGGGCCCGATCAGAAGCTTGTGCTTTCTGCCCGGGCGGAGCTTGATTGCATGCGGCTGCGGAAACGACGGGCGTTCGGGCACGGTTCATCTTTTCCCGCTTGCAAGAAGTTCGGAGGAAGTCTGCTTGCAGGGAGCTGAAGACAGTATCCTATCTCTTGCTTGCGATCCCTCCGAAAAGCTGCTTGCTGCAGCCTCGGCGGACGGCCGGGTTTACGTTTACAACCTTGAAAGAAAACGCCTCGAGCATGAGATCCAAGGGCACAGTGATTGGGTTACAGGGATCGGTTTCCTCGCCGGCGGATCCGAATTTGCAACCTGCAGCTGCGACCGCACGGTGAGATTTTGGAATGTAAAAGACTTTTCGTCTGCCGGCTCCGTGACCTTTTCCGAAGCTGTTTGGTCCTTCGGCATCGGGCCGCGCGGGCAGTTGATCGCAGCAGCTCTTGCAGGGCCTACCGAGCAGGTTGTGGAGGTAAGACGGCGGAAGAACGGCCGGTTATTCTTCTCATTGTTTCCCGGGGCCAGGCCGCTGACTTTGTTCTGGCACCACCGAAGCGACCGGTTGTTTGTCGGTTGCAGCGACGGGGCCTTACGGGTTTACGATATGAGAAGGCGGCGGCTGGTTCAGACGCTGCGAAAGGACGGCGATTGGATTACCTCCGTTGCTTTGAGGGCGGACGGTAAGGTGTGTGCCGTTGGATATGGAGGAGGCGAGGTTAACCTTTGGAATATGCAGCAAGGGCGTCTTGTTGCAACGCTCTATTTGCTTGGCTCGGGAAACAAGGACTTTGCGATCGTAACAGCCGGAGGGAAGGTTGTATGTGGGGATTCCATGCGGATTTTAGACACCGCAAAGGCAGGCGGTGGGTCTTCCAGAGGGTGGTTTGTGGATCGAGAGGCGGTCCTCTCCGCTCTTAAAGCTGCAGACAGGCCGGTTGAGAAACAAGCGCGCAAGAGGAAACCAAAGCCTGTACGTCCCGGCCGCTCCAAGAAGCGGCGCTGAAGCCGGGTCTTTTGAGGTCAGGTGATGATGCAGTTAAGAAGATCGCTCCTTACTTTGGTGTTGACTTGGACTGCGGTAGGGATCGCTTTTGCAGCTTCCACTCCTCACCTGTCGTACGTTTACCCGGCGGGAGGCCGTAGAGGAACGGAAGTTGAGCTTACGGTTGAAGGACTTCGCCTCGAAGGTGCTGTGCGCGTTATTTTCAGTGCAGACGGAATCGAAGGGCATGTGGTGAAAATGGGACCTCGGATCGAGGATAAGCGCAAGAAGCGGCCTACCGGCAAGAAACGCCGGCCGGCGGGTGAAAAGTGGTACCGCGGGACCCTAAAAGCAAGGATCGGGAAAGAAGTGCCGGTTGGGGTTTATGATCTTCGGCTTGCAGGAGCGGCGGGCGTTTCCAATGCCCTGGGTTTTTTTGTAAGCGAGTTGCCCGAGGCAAACGAAAAAGAACCGAACGACGGCCGTAACGCGTCCCAGGCGGTGGAATCTCTTCCCGTGGTCTTGAACGGTTGCATTATGCCGGGTGACAGGGACGTATTCCGATTTGCTTTGAAGAAAGGAACCATGCTTGTCTGCGCGCTTCAAGGGCGTGCGATTACACCGTATCTTGCCGATGCCGTACCGGGTTGGATCCAGGCGTGCTTGACGCTTTACGACGAACGGGGCCGCGAACTTATCTATGCCGATGACTTTTTCTTTGATCCTGATCCGGTGCTTGTTTACCGCATCCCTAAGGACGGCTCCTACCTGCTTGAGGTCCGCGATGCACTTTACCGCGGCCGCGAGGACTTTGTTTACAGGCTGCGTGCCGGAGCGCTCCCATTTGTAACTTCGCGCTTTCCACTTGGAGGAAAGAAAGGGAGCAAAGTAAAGATTGATCTTAAGGGCGTTAACTTGTGTGCGCGAAGCTTGACGGTTAAGGCCGGCGGGAAGCCGGGCGTACGAGCGGTTCGATTGCGCTGCGGCGAACTGGAAAGCAATGCCCTCGCCTTTGAGACGGGCGGTTTACCCGAAAGTACCGAACGGGAGCCGAATGATAAAGCGGCCTCCGCCATGCCGGTTTCGCTGCCTGTTGTCATAAACGGTCGGAGTGACCGGCCCGGAGACGCCGACTTTTTTGCTTTTGAGCTTCAAGCCGGAGAAAAGGTGGTGCTTGAGGTCAAAGCGCGGCGCCTTGGAAGCCCTCTTGACTCGATCTTGACACTTTTCGATGCGCGCTCCAGGCGTGTCGCTGAGAACGATGACTATGTGGACCCTTCGGCCGGGCTGTTGACTCACCACGCGGACTCGTACCTTGTTTATCAGGCAAGAACCAGGGGCAGGTACGTTCTGCGGCTCAGGGACGTACAAGGCAAGGGGAGTGACGCCTACGGCTACCGCCTTCGAATTTCGAGGCCTTTAGGAGATTTTGTCGCTCTCATCTCCCCTGATAATCCCTTGCTCCCTCAAGGAGGTACTACGTGCGTTGCCTTGCATATTGTAAGGCGCGACGGATGCTCCGCCCCTGTGAAGTTTTCCATCGGAGGCTTGCCTGAAGGCTGCAGGGTCAAAGGCGCTTTTGTACCTGCAGGGCGGTCTGAAGGGCTCCTGACCATTACGGCCGCAAAGCAAACTCCAGCCGGCGTTTATCCTCTTACGCTGAGTGCCGAGGCCGGAGAAGGGAAGGGGAAAATAAAGCATGCGGTTATCCCTGCGGAAGACCGCATGCAGGCCTTTATTTATCATCAGCTTGTACATACGGGCGGTGTGTTTCTCGCCGTAGCGGGGCCGGCCCCTGCTTCGCTTACGTGGGTCGAACCACCGGGAGGTATTTTGGTCGTGCCTGCAGGAGGCAAGGCTTCAGCTTCAGTTCTCCTCCGCCGCGCAGCCCACATAAAAGCCCCTGTGAGACTCAAGGCTCTCGGGCTTCCGAAAGGAATCACGGCTCGAGCAGCTGCGATCCCGCCTGCGCGTGACCGCAGTGAGGTCACCATAACGGCCGGAGCGCGGTTTGCCGGCACCGAGGGCTCGCTGGTTCTGGAAGGAACGGTGCGTGTTGACAAGGAAGTTCATACCGTGTACTCGGAAGCATTACGTTTTCGGGTCTCGGCTCCCGCAGCAGCCTCCTTGAGGGAGAAGCCGAAAGGAGGCAGGCGGAAGCGGTGACCAACAGTACGGAAGAAAGGGAGGCTCAGTTATGGTTCGTTGTGCAGCGGACTGTCCTTCAGGAAGAGGCTGTCCCCTTTCACGCAGGTCGTTTATGGCCTCTACGGCCGCCTCTCCCGTTTGTGCCGGTGCTTTACTCGGCGCGGACCAAAAAGGGGAAGAAGGCCCGCTTGTCAAGCCGCTGGGGCCCGGTTCGAAAGTGCGCGTTCGAATAAAGGCCGCGTTTGTGCGCCGGCGTGGTCCTTACGGCATGCGCTGGCCGGGTGCCGTCTACGATGGAGAAACGGCCCGGCGTTCCTATACCAAGCAGCTTTTGGAAGGCGCAGCCCGGTTGGGTGTAAGAGTCGATCTGAGGCCTGAGCCCGTTTACAGCAAGGCTGAAGCTGCAGCATGGGTTGAGGCTTGTAAGGCGGAGAAGCCCGATGCTCTCCTTGTGCTGCTTCTGGACAGACAGGAGCACTCCTGGCCGACTTGCGCCTTGGCTGCTTCAAGCGGCATACCGACCATCATTCATTCTCCGCTCGGTACCTCATTTACCACAAACACGGCGCCTTTCGCCGAAAAGTCCGGTTGCCTTGTATGCGCAACCGATGATTTTTCCGAGGTCTTGCGCGCGCTGCAAATGGTTAAAGCTCACTTGAGGCTTGCCTCGACGCGCTACGTTGTTCTCAGGGGCAGCAAAAGGGCTGAACGTCGTGTTCCCGTTATAGGTACCGAGTTACGGTATCTTCCGGCCGGAGAGTTCCTGGAGCTTTACCGCAAGACGCCCCTCACCGAAGAGATCAAACAGGTGGCGGGCGATTTCATGCGCCGCGCCGAGAGGTTTGTAGGTGCCACGGCCCGGGACGTATTGAACGGCGTGAAAAGCTTTGTCGTCGCCAGAAGTTTTCTCAAGCACCAGGAGGCTGACGGCATCACCATGGACTGCCTGGGGGCTTTGGGAGGAACCAAAGTGAGCCTGCCGTGCATAAGTTGGGCCTTCATGTTGGATAACGGAGTTCCGGCGGCCTGCGAGGCCGATATCAACGCCGCTCTCACCCATGCGCCTGTACTTTATCTCTTTGATCGCCCGGGTTTTCAGCAGGA
>CAZGYL010000107.1:0-11237 GCA_964529985.1 uncultured Planctomycetia bacterium
CTTCGCTTCCCAAGGCAAGTTGCTGAGGGTACGGTCTGATACCTTGCGGCGCGAAAGGAGCTTTTCCAATCCCGAAACCAAACCCTGTCCCATGCCCATTGGCATTCACCTCGCGAAATACAGGGCATTAACCTAATCGCCACGGAAATAAGTTACAGTTGGTAAAATTTGTTGTCAACAGATTGCGTTGAGAAAGGCACTTGATAGGGCAGCTTTTGTGAGAACCTGACAATTTATGGGGCTCAAAGGAGCCTCAAATGGATCTTTGCCTCCCGAGCTTCTTTACCTTTCCCCAAAGCGTGGGGAAGGGGGCGGGACGGGCGCGTGCCCTGCGTGATCGTCCGATAAGATAAAGCGCGGCTATCCGGTTCTTATCAAACCTGATATTGGAAGAGGGGGCCGAGGGCGGGAGTCGGAACAGAGGGTACGGGGAAGGTTGGTTGTGAGGCTCGACGGACTTGGGTTTGCGCTCGGGGGTGTCTCAGAGTTTCTTGGGTTCGGCGGCGCCAAGGAGGTGGTTGGGGCCGATCGTGTAGAGGCGGGGAAGGGGTTTTTCATTCACGTGCGCTGCAACAACTTCGCCTGCAAAGATCACATGGTCCCCGGTAAGAAGCTCCCCCACAACAACACATTCGAAATTGGCCACCGCTTCGGCAAGAAGCAGTGAATCGATCTTCACAGCAGGCTGCGTTGGAGTGCCCCTTTCCTTGAGCTTGTCCACCTCCCTACCCGAAACCTTGCCGAAATAAAGCGCCTCCTCCAGTTGGTAAACACTCGGGAAGGCAAGCACAAACTCCCCTGCTTCGCGTATGACCTCCAGGCTGTAACGGGTAAGACCGATTGAAATGGCGAACTGCGGAGGCTCGAAGCTTGTAGGCATTACCCAACCAAGGGTGATGGGATTTACAACGCCGTTTGGCGCCCGAGCAAGTGCAATCGCAACAGGCTCGGGGTACTTGCGCACGATCGCTTCTTGGAACGGGACCTGCTTCTGCATCGCCGTTGACTCCTAAACACAACCTTCGGGAGGCATGATACTTTCCGGGCAGCCGGCCTGCAAGCACCCTGCCGCGGTCTTGCTTTCCTGAGGAGAAAACCGCTACAGTATCGCGCATGCAACTCAGGACCCTTGACCTGATCATCATCATTGCGTACCTCGCAGCCATGAGCGCGCTGGGGCTTTGGTGCCGAAAGAAGGCGGCCAGGGGAATAGCTTCCTACTTCCTGGGAAGCCGTGAGCTGCCCTGGTGGGCCCTTTCCCTTTCAGGGAGCGTTTCAACCTTTGACATCACAGGGACCATGTGGATCGTTTCCCTGTTTTACCTCATGGGGCTTCGGTCCATGTGGGTGCACTGGATGTGGGGCTTCCTCATGGCGGCCTTTTTCATGAGCTACATGGGAAGCTGGGTGCGCCGGTCCGGGGTGCTGACCGGCGCCGAATGGATGGAGGTCAGGTTCGGGGCGGGCAGTTCCGGCCGAGCCGCCCGCGCAGCTTCCGCAGTGCTTGCCGTTGTTACCTGTGTGGGTTTCATTGCATACGCTACGGAGGGCATCGCGAAATTCAGTGCCGCTTTCCTGCCTGCAAGCTGGAGTGACACGACCTGCGCGCTTGTAGTCGTAGGGGCGACGACTTTCTACACCCTTCTGGGGGGCGTTTACAGCGTAGTGCTTACCGACGTGATACAGGCCATCCTTGTGTTGTCGGTTTCACTTATCATTACGATCATAGCCCTCGTCCATATCGACCCGAGCGTTCTTCCAAAGGACTTTCTCAGCTTGGGGGTGACTTGGAAGCTGCCCGACTTGGAAGGAACACGTTACTACTTTTTCGGGGCCCTTGTCATGGTCTACGTGGCCAAGGGGATACTGCTCAATGCAGGAGGGCCGCAACAGATTTACGACTTCCAGCGGTTTCTTGCAGCGCGCAACGACCGTGATGCAGCAAAGATCGGAGCTGCATGGAGCCTTTTCCTCTCCTACCGCTGGTCTTTGACAATGGGTATCGCTGCTCTGGCGATCATGATGGGGTACCAAATGTCCCAGGATCCCGAGCGCGCGCTGCCCTCGGTGCTTCGGACCTACCTTGGCTCAGGCGTCCTTGGTTTTGTAATAGCCGGTTTCTTGGCCGCTGAGATGTCAACCTTCAGCTCAACGGTAAACGGCGGAGCATCTTACCTGGTTAACGATCTTTACAAAGCGTTCCTGCGGCCGAAGGCAGAACGACGGGAACTTGTGGGCCTAAGCTACCTCATGAGCTTTCTTATCGTTGCAGCGGGGGTCGCCTTCCGCTTCGCTTTCACAGGCAAAGAGGGATCGATCGACAGGGCCTTTAAGTGGATTATGGTTGCGCTCGGAGGCGGCGTTCTCTTGCCGAACTTCCTTAGGTGGTACTGGTGGCGCTTCAATGGCTGGGGCTACACAACAGGCATTGTAGCAAGCGTTGTCGCCGCGGTGATCCAGGTTTTCTACTTTCCCGACGCTCCGGATTACTACGTCTTTCCGGTCTTCTTCGTAATCGGCCTTGCAAGCTCGATCGCAGGAACCCTGCTTACCGAACCTCCCGATATGGAAGTCTTGGTGCGTTTCTACCGCAGAACTAAGCCTGCAGGCCTGTGGGGACCGGTCCACCGGGCTGTTTTGGAGCAGGATCCGGCTTTCAACCGCGGTACGCCTTTCAGCCTGCAGCTTTTCAATACCGCAGTTGCAGGAGCCGGAATTGTGGGGCTTTACCTGTTTCCGATCTACCTTGTCCTGAAGCAATGGCGCTCAATGGCCATTGCGTTTGCAGTGTTTGCAGCCTGTTGCGTGATTCTCTTCTTCTCCTGGTACCGCCCCCTTAAACGCGAAGAGATTACAACATAGGCCCTCGGCCCCTGTTATGCTCCAGCGGGCGATCAGCACTTTTCTAAAAGACGCAGGGCCTCACGCGTGTGCAGCGGGGATTAGGTTCGTTCCGATTCGCCCAGGCGGCGTCTGAGGTACTCGCGGAAGATTTCCGATCCGTCGGGTACAAAGGGCAGGCGGTCCATGAGGTTAAGGACTTCTGAAACAGGATAGAACCTGCCCCAGGCGACCTCCTCGGGCTGGTGCACCATGGGCCCGTCGTAGCAGACCTCAAATATCTTGGTAATACACCTGTTCTTGGGACCTTCGTAAAGGTAGGAGAAGAGGTACCGCAGGGGCACACCTCTTATTCCAAGCTCCTCAGCCGCCTCGCGGGCTGCTGCCTCCTCATCAGCTTCACCGGCCCTGACGGTTCCTCCCACACGCATGTCATACATGCCCGGGAAGATGTCCTTTGTCTCGGTGCGCTTATGCACATAGAGCTCACCGCGGCTGTTGAAAACCAAAATGCCGACTCCGCGGTGCAGCAGATTGCGCGCCCGAACCTCGGAACGAGGCGCCTTTCCGATGACATTGTCGTTCTCATCAACAAGATCAAGATACTCTTGCGGTTCTTCTTTCATGGCTTTTCTCAACCGCCCTGGATTTTCAAAACCCGCGGGCTTCCAAAATGAGTTTCATCCTCAAATCGTTCAGCCTGTTCTCAAGCCCCACCGGATAAATATGCGGGTTTGTAAGCCGCCTTATCGTGGGGTGCAGGCGCTCAAGCTGCTCTTTGGCGCGCTCTCGAATCCCATTGAGAGGCTCGGGCTCTGAGACCAATTCCCCCTGCCGCGCAATCGGTATCAGCAGCTCTTCCCACTGAGTGCCCGGCACTATGCGCTTGCGCCGCGTGGGATCAGCCGGATCAACGATAACGCAAGGCTCTTCTACACCAAGGTCCTCACTATAAATGCAATCAGCTACGTAAGTTCCGTCTTGGACATACCTGCGTACCTTGCACAAACCTGGAATGTTGATCTTTGCAGCCTGCTCTGAAAGCTTGATCTTGTACTCCCACCTGCCCTCGGCGTTCTTTATTGCAACCAGCTTGTAAACGCCTCCCAAGGCAGGTTGATCGTAAGCTGTAGCAAGCTTGGTTCCGACTCCCCAAACCCCCACCTTGGCTCCCTGCTCTTTCAGGCTCTGGATCAAATGCTCATCAAGGTCGTTCGAAGCGAAAATCTTCGCTTCCTTAAAACCGTTTTCATCGAGGATCCGCCGCGCCTCGATGCTCAAGTACGCAAGATCACCTGAATCCAGGCGGATCCCCAAGAACTTAAGCCCGCAGCCGCTCAGTTCCTTTGCAACGGTAACGGCCCTCTTCACTCCCTCAAGCGTGTTATACGTGTCAACAAGGAAAACACAATTGTTGGGCATTGCTTCGGCGTACGCCCGGAAGGCTTCCTCTTCCGAGGGGAACGCCATAACCCAACTGTGCGCGTGAGTGCCTCTCACAGGGATTCCGAATATCTTGCCGGCAAGCACATTGGAGGTCGCAGCACAGCCTCCAACGTAGGCAGCCCTGCTTGCCGTAATGCCCCCGTCGATTCCCTGGGCCCTTCGAAGCCCGAACTCAAGCACAGGGTCGCCGCGGGCCGCAGATACAACGCGCGCGGCCTTGGTCGCCACCAGCGTTTGAAAATTTATCAGGTTCAAAAGCGGGGTCTCAAGAAGCTGCGCATGAAGGAGCGGTCCTTTAACGCGGATGAGCGGCTCGTAGGGGAAAACAACAGAGCCCTCGGGTACTGCATCTATGTCGCAGCGTAATCGGAAAGATTCCAAGTAACGGAGGAACGCATCTTCCAGAAGCGGGTTCCCGTCGCCTCCGCGCAGTTCCGAAAGATACGCAAGATCAGACTGGTCAAAGCGGAAATCCCTGAGGAACTCAATGACATAGCTCAAGCCGCAGGCCACCGTGTAGCCCCCTCCAAAAGGATTCCGCCTGAAAAACAGGTTGAAGGCCGCTTCGCGCTCCCCCATTCCCGTTTTCCAATACCCGTAGGCCATAGTCAGTTGGTAAAGATCGGTGAGCAGAGCCAACGAGGTACGGTAAACGTCGCTCAGAATTCCCATGGTGCACTCCGCAGCAACACGGCCGCCTGTCTTGAAATACGACATTGAAGAAAGTATACTGGCCCGCTTGGCTTTTTTTGTCAAACCTCCGCCGGCCCGGCCGTCTCTTGGAGTGCATTTCAAAAAAGGCCGAAGGCCGGAGGCACCACCTGCAGAGCCCCGAGGCAGGAGAAACATATCATGAAAACCCGTACGCTTTGGATCAACGTGACTGCGGCCTGTAACTCCAACTGCCCATTCTGCCTGGGTAAGACACAGGTCGATCAGGCCTCAGATAACCGGCTCTTGCGGCGGGCATTGCCGCGGGTGCTTGATTTCGCGCGTTTCGTTGGAGTCGATACAGCGGTGATTACAAGCGCAGGCGAAGTGCTTGTACACCCCAACTTCGTCCTCCAGCTCTTGGGGGAACTGCGCCAAGCAGGTGTGCCGCGCAGAGAGATCCACACCAACGGCCTGATACCGTACCAGGACCCGGCATGCTTGGAGGATCTTGCGGCTGCGGGAGCTACGGCGCTTGGGATTCTCGCCGCTTCGCTGGATCCGATCCGAAGCGCGCGCGTTATGGAGGTCGGGCTCGATTACTTTGAACTTGCACGGAGGGTAACTGCACGCGGCTTGCTTTGCCGGGTCAATCTAAGCTTGCTTAAGGGAGACGAGGAGACCGTATTGGACCAATTCCCGTCATACGTAGATCAGCTCTTTGAACACGGGGTCAGGCAACTTACATGCCGCAGGCCGCTTCTTCCGGACCAATTCAGCGCCTCACCTGAAGCGGCCCAGGACCAGAAGGCCTGGATCGAGGAAAACGCGGCCTCTGAAAGCGTTTTGGAAGAGCTTGAGAAGCGGGTCGCTGCAGAAGGTGTTTACCTGGGCACGCTGCCGCACGGAGTTCCGGCCTACCACTACCGGGGAGTGAGTGTGGCCCTTGAGAAGAACAGGACATTCCCCTCGGATCTCAATGAGCTCCGCACCTTGGTCCTCCAGCCGGACGGGCACCTTTACAGGTGGTGGAATCTGCCGGGAACCGTGCTTCTATAACCGCGGGGAGAGTGCAGGCGGTCTTACTTCTCTTTTGCGCTTCGGCCTTGAGCCGCTGAAAGCGCAACCCGGTCGATTACACCTCCGCTTTCGCTGAAAACAGTTAACGTGACCGCCCCGCCCTTGATCTTGTAAAGGCAAAAATGAGGCTGCATGGAAACCGCGGTCTTCTCCCGGGATCCTGCGGTATCAGCCGGCTTATTCCAAAGCGCAGCCGGTTCGCCTGCACCTGCTGATTGAATCCTCCAAACAGGGTGGGAGATCCCGGAAACACGCGCCGAATCGATGACATCGCGCCTGTAGCCTCCCGCACCGGTGCACAGGTAGGCGCGCACTTGAAGCTCGCCCAGAAGGCGCCAAAAAGCAGCACGCAGCGAGCTTCCGGCCGGTCCACTTGAACCCTTACGCGGAATCGACAAGGGCTCGCAGCCTATAACAAAAAGGTGCTCCATGCCGCGTTTGCGTGCCTGTGACAAATCTTCGCGAAGCCAGTCCAGCGCTGCCTGCCCCCGAGGCGCCGTGGGCGTTTCTCCACCTGCTGCTTTCTTTTTCCCTTTGCCCTCTGAGAGAAGAACTCCTGTGTAGATCAAGGCGAAATGCGCGTTCCCAAAGTCAAAGGAATACGCTGTACCGGGAGGCATCCCACCCCGCGGGACGCCGCCCGGCTGCGGGAATTCCTCTGCAAAAGCTTGCAAAAATTCTTCTTTGCCGGTTCCCGCCTCTCCTGCGGGAAGATCCCGGGCGCCGATCGTAACAGCAACAGGAACGCTTGAGGCCACTGAAGAAAGAGCACATTTCCATGCCCGAAGCGCCCGGAGGAACTGCGCCGGCTGCCCGCGGTGCTCTACAAGCCCTCCAGGTACAAAAAGCAACTCAACCCCCTTGCGATAGGCAAGAACCGCCAAGCGGCGCAGGCGCGAGGCGTTGAACCCCTCGCTTACACCCGGAAGCCCCTCCACCGGAACCGCAGAACCGC
This sequence comes from uncultured Planctomycetia bacterium, assembly GCA_964529985.1. Taxonomy (GTDB): domain Bacteria; phylum Planctomycetota; class UBA8108; order UBA8890; family UBA8898; genus CAZGYL01. The sequence continues at coordinate 6,974 of CAZGYL010000107.1, forward strand.
CGAGCTGCCCGAAACACACCTCCCTATCGAACTCAGCGGGAGGAGCTGTCTTGAATCTGACAGGTGGGGTGCTTATTCGAAGCGCCGGATCGTCAAGCGGTGAGACGATCACCTCGTACCAGTAGATCGTATCAGCAAAAAGCCCGTGAAACGAAAGGCTGTGGAAGGTCCCCGCCTTGGGACTTTCAAAAAGGATCCGGTCGCCGTGCGGATCGGAAAGCTTCACATAAGCCCGGGTGGGAAGGTCGGTTCTGAAAGATATCGCGGCCGTAGTTGTGGTGAGATTCTGTATGAACGGGCCTTCGATTACAGCGGGCACCCGCCGGAACCTGCCCTCCACCCAGCGGATTCCGTAAATGAAATCACGTGTAAAAAGCGGGCCTCCGGAAGGCATGATCTGAAGGCGCACGACAATGCGCCCGGCTCCGTTCGGCGCACCTGTGTACCAACTGTACAAAGAAGCTATTTTCTTGAGTGAAAAGCTCAAGCTATGCTTCCCGGCCCCTGCAGTCCCTGAGCTCCAGCCGACGAAACGAGGCTCAGCGAGATCCTCCTCAGGCAGAAAAAGCCCGAATGACAGGCAGCAGGCTTCTGCAGGCACCTTGCTTTGGAAGCTCAACCGGGCGGTGCCGCCTGCTGAGACCGAGAAAACAGGCTCTCCGGCAAGGACAGGCCCTGGGGACCGGGGGCTTGAAGCCTTGGGGACCGTGTCCTGCTGCGCCTGCCTGCCTTGAGCCGGGGAGCGGCCTGCCGGGGGCTTTGCGCCTGAAACACACAGGCAGCATATCAGCAGTGTCGAAATGAACGCACTTCTTCTCTTTGTTGTCTTTGCATGCAAGCATGCCATTGGTCGGAAGGGCTCCCTCGCTCGCCTCAACCGGCTTAACCGATCGTTTCCAGACCGCCCGGGTATTATAGTGCACCGGCCCGAGCGGAAGCGAGACCACTTGACGCAACGCGCAGGCCCTCCGCAAAATGCTCGTTTCTCCGGGTACGTGCTTCGCTTCAGCTTCAAGGAGTGCAGAGGTGCAAGAGGCAGAGTCGGCCGGAAGAGAAAAGGGCGTTTTTGTGGTTTACGGCCTTGCCGGTATCGCCGCTTTGGGCGGCCTGCTTTTCGGCTACGATACCGCGGTTATAGCCGGGGCGAACGATTTCCTGCAGAAGCGGTTTGAGCTTACAGAGCTACAGAAAGGCTGGGCGACCGCAAGCGCCCTTATAGGCTGCATAATCGGTGCGGCGAGTGCAGGGGCGGTCGGCGATCGACTGGGCAGAAAGCGCAGCCTGCTCCTTACCGCCTTGCTTTTTCTGGTCTCGGCCGTAGGCTCGGCTTTGCCACGGAATCTTACAGAGTTTGCACTTGCGCGCATTGTCGGCGGAGTGGGGGTTGGAGCGGCAGCGCTGCTCTCACCGCTTTACATAGCTGAAATCGCACCTGCACGCATCAGGGGGCGTTTGGTTTCGCTGAACCAGCTTGCAATAATCGGCGGCATGGTGGTTGTCTACCTGGTAAACGCTTCGATCGTGCAGTTGGGCGATAAGAGTTGGCTCACACAGACCGGCTGGAGGTGGATGTTCGCCTCTGAGACCCTCCCGGCCTTCCTCTTCTTCGTGCTTCTGCTTTTCGTACCTGAAAGCCCTCGTTACTTAGCGAAACAGGGCAAGCTGAAGAAGGCTCTCAGGGTGCTGGAACGCACGGGAGGTGGAGAAAAAGAGCTTGCTGCAATCCAAGAATCACTCACCCAAACCAGGCCCTCGGTTTTTGAGCTCCTTCGGCCCGGCCTTAGAACCGCACTTCTTGTAGGGGTGATACTGGCAGTTCTGCAGCAGGTAACCGGTATAAACGTTGTCATGTACTACGCGCCTTCGATCTTTAAGAAAGCCGGCATGACCATAGGGAAGGCCGCAGGCAGTACGGTTATCGTCGGCATTGTAAACCTGCTTTTCACGCTGGTTGCAATTGCGGTTGTAGATCGGGTGGGACGCAAAGTGCTCCTTCTTGTGGCTTCAGCCGGTATGGGACTTTCCCTCGTAGCGCTGGCGCTTGCGTTTGCAAGCAGCCGGTTGGGCTCGTGGCAGGTAGTGGCCGCCACCCTGGCCTACGTTGCTTTCTTCGCTGTGGCAATGGGGCCTGTTGTATGGGTCGTGCTCTCTGAGATCTACCCTACACAGATAAGAGGCCGCGCAATGTCTGTTGCGACCTTTTTCCTGTGGACCGCCAACTTCTTTGTTTCCCTGCTCTTTCCACCTCTTCTGAAACACTTTGGCGGTAATGTATTTTACCTCTATGCGGTGCTTTGCGCTGTGGCCTTCCTCTTTGTTCTCACTGCGCTTCCTGAAACAAAAGGCCGCACGCTTGAGGAAATCCAGGCCGCCTGGCTTGCCTGATTCCGCCCCCCAACGTAGCATTAAGTAGAGGGCAGAAGCTTACAGGGAAAACTTATGGGAGAAGACCGTCCCGACACTCAAGGCGAGCCGAAGCTCTTCTTCCGGCATGGATACAATCAAGGCCGGGTGGAGATTCTGCGCGGAGACCGAGTGAGTGTCGGCAGAAATCCGGCCAACGACATAGTACTTGACCTTGGCAGAACGATCTCCTCGTTCCACGCAGCGTTTGTGCGCGATCCACGCGATGGTTCCTGGTGGATCCAGGATTTGAATTCCAAAAACGGCACCTTTGTAAACGGGGTGCGGATAAAGAACAAACGGCTTGAAGAAGGGGACGTAATATCATTCGCCACCTGCGATATTGAAATTGAGTTTACAACAGAGGAGATCGGCCGGGTAACGCCTGATTTCCTGGCTCCCACGGTCACAGCGGAAGTGCCCCAGGGGGCTTTCGCCGCGCTGCTTCAGGGGAAACACCGCAAACGCAGATTGTGGATCCTCGGAGCGCTTGCAGCGTGCGCGGTGCTTTCGGTTTGCACCGGTTTGTACCTGTTTCTGTTGAGGCCGCAGAGATGGCCCGCGCACGGACCTCTTAAGCTTTCAATTGACATAAAGCCGATTTACGGGAGCCTCTTCCTTTCATACCGCGACCGCCCGATAGGCAGGGTCGAGATCGTAAACACAGGAACGCAGGAGCTCGGTAATCTAAAGCTTACTTGCACTTTCTTGGGAGAGGCCGCAGCGTTTCTTGTGGTTCCCTTTGAAAAGGCTGTGGGTTCGATACCGCCCGGAGAATCCCGCACTGTTGCTTTAACGCCGCGGCTTGCCCGCTCGATTCTAAGCCCTGTAACCCGCGAGGTGGCATGCGAAATCCGCTTAAGCTGCGGCGAGAAAATACTTGCACGAGCCGAGGTGCCTGTATTCGTACACGGCCGGAACGTTTTCAACTGGAAAGAGCCTCAGGGAATCGCCGCATTCGTTGATCCGAACGATCCCGTGCTTAAGGAGTTCGTTCAGGCCGTCTGGAGGGTAAAGCCTCCCAGTCCCACCGGCGGTTTCCCGCCGGAATGGTTCCGCAACGCTGTAACAGTGGTCACCGCGCTTGCAAACCTCGGGCTTCGATACCTACCTGATTCGGAAAACCCGATTTCGCAGCGCATCGACCCGGGGGCCAACGACCGGGTGAACTACCCCTGGGAGACGCTTTCAAGCAGAACCGGTGATTGCGACGATCTGTCGGTGCTTTTTGCTTCAGCGTTTGAAGCTGTAGGGATTCCGGCCGCTGTGGTCGTATGCCCCCGCCATGTCCTTGTCATGTTCGAAAGCGGCCTGGACCCTGAGTTTTTGGACCAAACCCCGATAGATCCTGCAACCGTTGTGAGCCTCGACGGCCGCGTGTGGGTGCCGCTTGAGACCACTGTTTTCGGAAAGGGCGAGGCCGGATTCGCAGCCGCTTGGGCGCAGGGCGCAACTCGAAAGGCTTCAATACTGAGCGGCGAGTCGAACGTGGTTGTAATCCGCAAAGCATGGCAGCGGTTTCAGCCTATGCCGCCTGCGCCTGCAAAAACGCCGGAGCCGGACCGGTGGGTGGCACCGGATCTGCCTGAACGCATTGCCCAGGCGTTCAGCGATCTGAAAAGATACTTTTCAGCAAACGTTCAGAAAGGCGTTGCAGAGCTTAAGAAACGCTACCCTGAGGGACCTGAGCTTGACAGGGCGCTTGGAGTTTTTTACACGCGCTGCGGATTGCTTGATCGCGCGCGCGAAGCCTTTATGCGGGCGCTCTTCCGGAACTCTTCCCCGCCCTCCTCTGAAGCCGATCTCGTTAAAGCTCTTCCCACCCTGCCCCGGGACGTTCAAACGGCCTTTCTGCTTGCCG
>CAZGYL010000108.1:0-11166 GCA_964529985.1 uncultured Planctomycetia bacterium
ACGAATCGGCCGGACCTTTGGTGCGTGGAAGGGATAGCGCGGCAGATCCGCTGTTATCTTCGCAGGCGTCCGGCCCGGTACGGCTTTTTCGAAGATGAGGGCGGAGTTGCGGGAGAGGTTGAGGTAGACCCTGCGCTTCGAGAGATCAGGCCGGCTGTAGGTGCTTTCATTGCGCGGGGAGTCAAAGTCGATGAAAGCACTTTGGTCCAGATTATTCAGACCCAGGAAAAGCTGTGCGAAGGCTACGGTCACAGGCGGCGTGAAGCGGCTATGGGTGTTTACGACGCATCGGCTGTCAAGTTTCCCGTGCACTATCGAGCCGCCGATCCCGACGACACCGCGTTTGTGCCTCTGGGATTCGAGCGGGAGCTCTCTCTGCGAACTATTCTCCGGGAACACCCCAAAGGCAAGGAATACGCAGCTCTTGTAGAGGGCTACGATCGCTTTCCGCTTCTTGTGGACGACTCGGGCACTGTGCTTTCGTTCCCGCCGATAATAAACAGCCGGGCGCTCGGAGAGGTGGAAGTAGGTGATGACAACCTGTTTGTTGAAGTAACCGGCTACAACATGCGCACGGTGGTTCACGTCCTGAATATAATGGCGGTCAACCTTGCGGACCGCGGGTTTGAAATTCTTCCGGTACGCGCGGTTTTTCCTTATGAGACCGCTTTAGGCCGGCAGGTGCGTGTGCCGTACGATTTGAGCCGGCCTGTAGATGTCACGGTAAAAGCGGTGAACGATCTTCTCGGAGTCCGCCTCAGCCAGAGGGAGGTGCTCAGTCTCCTGCGCCGCTACGGTGTCCGGTGCAGCGGCAAAGGGGGAACCGTCACCGCGGTATGCCCGCCTTACCGGCTCGATTATATGCACCCGTGCGATGTCATCGAGGATGTGGCGATCTCAAGGGGCTACGACGGTTTCAGGCCCGTGATGCCGGAGGCGTTTACGGTCGCTCACCTCGCGCCTCTAACGATTTTCGCAGATCGAGTGCGAAATGAGCTTGTCGGCTACGGGTTTCAGGAGATCTTCAGCAACATTCTGATGAGCCGGGAGGAGGTGCGGGGCCGTCTCAGGCTCGAAGACGATGAAATTGTGAGGGTCGAAAACTTCGTCTCCGAAACTTACTCGGTGCTGCGCGACCGCATTCTGCCCTCACTGCTTCGAGTTGAAGCCAGAAGTACCACCGCTGCATATCCGCACCGTATCTTCGAAGTGGGAGAAGTTGCGGTATTTGATCTCAAAGATCCGCACGGAAGCCGCACGGAGGAACATGCCGGCGCGCTTATAGCCGCAAACGATGCTGGCTTCTCACAGATCCATTCCTACTTGGATGCGCTGTTGTATTTTCTCGCGCGCACTTACAAGCTTGAGGCCCGCGATATGGCTTTCGCCATAGAGGGCCGATCGGCGGCGGTGCTTGTGGGCGGGAAAGAAGCCGGCTGGATAGCTGAAATTCACCCGGAAGTGCTTTCCATGTGGGGCATCGAAGTGCCTGTTGCGGCTTTCGAGCTTAATTTGAACGCATTGCTTGCAGGCCCGGGAGGGTCGTGAGAAGCTGCAGGAGGTTTTCATGGCGGAGCGAATGATTATCGAATGCGCGGGTAAGGGAGAAGTCGTAGTCGAGCTTAATGAGACCGACACGGCGGCTCGCATTTTCGAAGGACTGCCTGTTGAGGCCTCGGCTCAGACGTGGGGCGAAGAGGTTTATTTTTCAACGCCTTTTTCGATTCCTCAGGAGCAAGGCACTTTGGACGTGTCTGTGGGCGATGTGGGCTGGTGGCCTCCAGGTTCGGCTATCGCGATATTTTTCGGCCGCACTCCCGCAAGCTCGGGTCCGAAGCCGGTTCCTGCAAGCGAGGTCACGATAATAGGCAGGGTTGTGGAAGGCCTCGAAGTTTTGCCTTCCGTTCAGCCCGGAGATTCCCTGAAACTCAAGCGGGCCTGAAAGCCTCCGCTCCAGGTGTTAGGCTACGACTAGCACTCCTGTAAAAGGCTATTGACATTACCGGCCGCCGGGGAGTTCCGCCCTCCGGAGATATTTACTTATCTTCCCACCATCAAAAGACTTAAGAAAAAGAGAGCTTCTTTCGGACGTTTTGGCATCTTTCTTGCACAGGGATCTGCACGAAGCCGCATCCGCCGCGGAAGGCGGAACGGTTAGCTGCTGCGTTTGTAGAAAGGAGGCAGAGCTATGAAGCCAGGGCGGTTGGTTGCAGTTACGGTTTTCTGCGCGCTGTGCACGAACTCTTTGCGTTCGGACGTACCGTTTATTCGCGGAGATACGAACGGAGATGGAGCCGTGGATGTTGTTGATGCATGCAACATCTTCGCCTATCTCTTCGGCAAAGCAGAGGCACCTCCGTGCGGTGATGCGTGGGATGCAAACGACGACGGCTGGATCAACATAGCGGACGGCATGCGCATCATCGGTAGTTTTTGTCTTGGAGGACGCCGTATGCCGCCGCCTTCGGGTGCGCCCGGGAACGATCCTACGTCAGATGACTTGGGTTGTGTGGAGGTGCCGGTCTATGAACCTATCGCCGGGGAGGCAATAACGATCGGAATTTCGGATTGCCTTATACCGGGAGGCGATCAACCCGATACCTACGCTTCTGTTTGGCTCAGTACCGACCGCCCGGTGGTGGGTCTGGAATTCACGTTGAGGATTCAGGGGGTCGAAGCGGCTCAGTTCTCGGTGATACCTTATTCGGACTACGACCTGCTTAAGCGTTGTGAGGATCAGGTCGGTTTTGCTCTTATTCCTGATTTCTTCTGCAGGAACCTTCTGGGCCCCGGGGAAGAGATGCCGCTTTTCAGCGTCAAGATCTGCCTGCCCGAAGGCACGGCTCCGGGAACTTACAAGATTCTTATCGAAGATGCACGTGTAGCGGATCTGAGCGGCCGTAACGCCTTGATACCGCAAACTGTTGCCGGAAATATCATTGTCGAATCCCGGACCGAGAGCGTCTGCGGGAATCTCCCCGGCGAGTCTCCCGCCACATACAGAATCGAAGGCCCGGAGAAGATTTCCGAGGGCGTGGAGGAATTCACAGCTTCGGTTTACCTTAAAAGTCCGCTTCCTGTTTTATCCTTGGACCTTGCTTTGGATTTTAATGAGAATGTTCTTGCATTGGTCGATGTGCGGCAGGCCCCCGAGATAGCCGGTATCGAACCCATGGATTCGACGGTGGTGGTAGGCCCCGCTGAGAGTACATCCGTAAAAAACACCCAGGAAAGCGGTTACGTGGCCATGCACGTCGCGCTTCCCCCTTTGGTTAAGGAGGAGTGGGAGGCGGGAAAGGATTACAAGGTGGCCGATCTGGTTTTCCGTGTTATCGGAGAGTTACCAAGGACCCGGATAGCGTTAAGGGATGTAGGACCGGGACTGCGTTACACCAATGAACTTGTATGGCTTCTTGAGAGCGGGCGCGAGATAAAGTTTCAGGTTGCCTCAAGGACGCTTGTCGTGTCTCTGCCGGTCACGCCTCCTTATCCCCTGGTGGATAAGCCGGAAGATGTTCAGGTGACGTATCGTTTGACCAACGCCGCCGGCAGGCCCGGCGACGTGGGCATACCGATTGATTTTTACATTGAGAGCAACACCGCTATTGAAGCCTTCGCAATGGCCTTCATGTATGACGGAAGTGTACTCAGGTGCGAAAGCGTGGTTCCACGAATAAAGGTTTTCGGTGAAGAGCCTGACTTTTTGGTTGCCGATTTATGGGGCTCGGAGGAGCCCGGATCCACCCACGGAGTGTATGTGGTCATGGTGGCTGACGAGGAAGCCGAATTGCAGTATTTCCCCGATCCGGATCTGCCTGTGGCTACAATGAGATTCGACATTCTGCCTGAAGCACCCGAGGGCGTGGAAGCCGAGCTTGCATTCGATAATAGTTGCTGCGGAAGCCCTCCGATTGAGAACGTTGTGGTGTTCAGAGGGAGTACAATTCCGCCCGGGACCGAGGGGACTAAAGTGTACGTCACCGACACGGTAAGCGGGAAAGTAAAGGTGCTCGGTGAGGTGAGCATCTTCTTGCGTGGGGATGCCAACAGCGACAACGAGGTGAATCTTGCAGACGCCGTATCGATTCTCGAATACCTCTTCGAGCATAAGTCGCCGCCTCTTTGCCCAGATGCAGCGGACGCCAATGACGACGGCCGATTGAACATAGCCGATCCGATTTCAATACTTGTCACTCTTTTTGGAGAGGAGATCAAGATCAAGCCCCCTTACCCGGTCAGAGGGCCGGATCCGACGCCGCAGGATTCTCTGGGTCCTTGCTACTACTGACCGCCGGCCCGCTTTCCGGGCCTGTTGGAAACTTGAGCGGAGGAACGCACGCACGTAGGATGTATGCGTGGCACCGGAACGAGAAGCACTCGTGAGGATCCCGCGCGGGTTCAGGCGGATCGATTGCTTGGGAAAGGGTAGAACGGGAGCGGTCTATCTCGTAGAGACTCCGAGCCCCAAGCGGCTTTGCGTGCTGAAGGTACTTTCTTCCCGCTATAGCGCGCAAGCACTTTCATGCTTGATTCGCGAGGTATTGGTTCTCAAGCACCTGCATCACCCTCGACTCTGTAGAGTTCTTGAATTCGTCGCCGCTCCGGATAGTCCTCCTTACCTGTTACGCGAATTTGTTCCGGGACGGCGCCTGGCACCGGGGCCGCCTCCTCTGCAAAGCGAACCGCGTTCTTTCCTTCAGCCTGTTATTGACGTTCTTGCGGCGCTTAGTTTTCTTCACTACAACGGAATCGCTCACTTGGACGTGCACCCGGGAAATGTAATCGAGCGTCCGGACGGCAGGGGTGTCCTTATTGATGCAGGCGTTTTCCCGCCTTCCGAGCCGGCCGGTTCGAGGCGGGAATCGGATCCTGAGTTCCTCTTGTCTTCCGCATTCCCCGCTGGAGCCGCACCGCACCGGCATCAAGGGGTCGCAGCGGATCTGTTTGCCGCAGGGCAACTTCTTCTTTACCGCTTGACAGGAGATACAAAGGGTCCGAGCGCGTTCCAAGCTCCGGCCAAGTGGGACAAGCGCCTGCTGATCCACCTGGAGCACCTTGTAAAGCGCGCCCTCAGAGCAGAACCTGCGGGCGGCTTTGCCTCGGCCGAGGATTTTCTCAACGCACTGTGTTCGGTCTTGGGCCTCACTGCAGGCGAAGTTCTTGGTTTTGGTGAGAGCTACCTGTTTGTAGGCCAGAAAAGGGCTATAGGCGCCGCCCAAGCCTTACTTTCGGGCCTCAAGCACGATCAAGGGGGGTGCCTTTGGGTGTACGGTGCCGGAGGCTCCGGGAAAAGCCGTTTTCTTGCAGAGATAAGATCTCGAGCCGAAGTGGAGGGGATCAAGACCGCGGCTTTCCGATTTTATTCTGAGGCACCGTTTTCGATTTCCAGTTTTTGCGCTGTACTGCCGCGGGGATTCCCCAAGATGCCTGCCGGTTCCTTTCGAGAAGAAAACCCGCGCTCTTTGGCTCGTAGATTCCTGCAAAGCGCTTTTGCAGCTCTCTCAAAAGGGGGTGAGCACCTGCTTATCACGGTTGACGATTTCCACCATGCGGACTCTTTCGGCAGGTCCTTTATTTGGGCTTTGCTTGAATGTGTTTCGAAGAGCTCCTCCGCGCGATTGGGAGTTGTTGTTGCAAGCAATGAAAAGGCGCGCTCAAAGGCTTTTCCGTGTTGCAGTCTTGTTCCTCTGAGCTTGCGGGATTCAAAACAGCTGCTGAATCAGCTTACGTTTCCCCTGAAGCTGGCTGACGAAACCAGGCGACGGATTGTCTCACTGAGCCGCGGGTCTCCCGCTCTCATCCAGCGCTTTGCATGCAGTCTGAAGGCAGGGAGAATAGGGGGAGCCGGACCGCCGGGCTACAGCGATCCCGAGGCGTCATCGGGTGTGGGCCGGGTCGGGTGGCGACACATTAGGGGAAAGAAAAAGGAACCCGATATTGAAAATCTCCTGCGGGAGAATGTGGATTTCAGCGACAATGACGCGAGATTGATATTGAGTTTTCTGAGTATTTTCGGGCGGCCTGTTACAATCGCGGAACTGGCAAAAGCGACCGGTCTCAGGAGGGCGTTCCTAAGAGACAAACTCGAGCAGCTGAGGGGACTTGTCGGTGTCGGAAGGTCGTTCGTACGGAACATGCCCGGATTTTTTCTCGCAGGCGATTCCATACGCGATGAGATCCTCAACGGCCTTTCATATCGTGCGAAGCGGTCCATGCACCTTGCATGCGCCGGGGCGATAAGATCGCTGAAGCCGAAGAGGGCGGAGGCTCTTTTGCTGGCGGACATGGTGCGCCATTACGCACTCGGCGGGAAAACTTCCCTTGCTGCAAGTCTGCTTCCGCAGGCACTGGATGCCCTTGCTGCAGAGGGCAATGCTTCAGCGGCGTGCCGGTTGGCTTTTTTGGTTTTCAACGAAGGCAAACGCCGCAAGCTTGACCTTGCGTTACGGATAAGCGACCTGGCGCGCCGGAGCGGGCAGAACGAGCTTGCCTTCAGCGCGCTTTCAGACGTTCTGCCCAAGGCAAGAAGACGCGAACGGTTGGAGATACTCAAGCGGCTCGGGGTTCATGCCTTCCGCATGGGCTCGGAAAAGAAGGCATGTAGGTTTCTGCGTAAAGTTCTCGCTCGGGCGGATCCGAAGCGCGATCTGGATATCGTGGTCGAGACAAACGCGGAACTTGCGGACGTACTGATTTCGCGGGGCGATTTTTCACAGGCCGAACGGATATGCTCACAGGGACTTGAGCTCCTGAGCGGCTTGAGGGAAAAAGACAGCAAAGCTGCTTGCGAGAGCGAAGTTACTCTCAGGGCCATTTCCGGACGCCTGCACCTGAGGCGGCTTGAACTCGGAAAAGCGGTTCGGGACCTTAAGCATGCATTACGTTGCGCCCGGGAACTGGAAGATATACGTCCCCGCGCTTTAATACTCAATAATCTGGGTGTGGCTTACAACCAACTTAATGATTTCCGGAGGGCCCGCCGTACTTTTGCGGCGGCTGAGCGGCTTTCGCAGCGTCTCGGGCACGCAGAAGCTCTTGTGCATATTTGGTGCAATTTGGCCTTGATCGCTGCAAAAACCGATCAGGGAACGGAAGCGGTCAAGTACCTTGAAAAAGCACGGGCGGAGGTTGAGAGACTGCGCAGTGAGCGGCTTCAGTTTCTGACCGCGCAGGCTGAAAGCGTAGTGTTCCTGCTTCTCGGTTTCCCTGAAAGAGCGGAGTCTGCAGCCGCTTCCGCGATTCGGTTGGGAAAAAAGACCGGCGAGTTTGCGCACGTGCGCTTCCTGCAACTTTACCGCGCAGAGGCCCTGATAGAGATGGCCCGATACAGCGAGGCCGAGAAAGAACTTAGGTCGCTGCTTGGTGCTGAGGAAGTCGGTGCAGTTGTCAAGCGCATGGCCAAGGTTCGTTACGCCTACGTGCTCTCATTGGTAGGACGCACTACAGAGGCCCAGAGGATTCTTCATAAGCTCGCTGAGGAGGCGGGCAGCGGCATTACATACCTCGAGGCGTGGAACGAATATTTCCATGGCCAAGCGCGGGAGAATTCGGGTTTAGATGGGCGAACGCAGCTAACACGGGCTTTTGAGGTTTTCCGGGATTTGGGCATTCCCATCGGCCGGATACGATCGGGTGCAGCTCTTCTTTCTGCAGCCGTCCGCCGTTGTGACGAGCACTCCGCGCGGATGTTGGTACACCAAATGGAGAGCTGTCAGAGGAGTCCTCATGCCATGCTCGATGTGGAAGTGCCTGCAGCGTGCGCCGAAGCTTGTCTTTTTCTAGGCGAGGTCGAGCGTGCGCGGCACCACTTGCTTGCTGCCGGCGGAGCGATCGTAGGAAAGCGTTTTCCTGAGCTCGATCTGCGTCTTGAAATCCTCTGGGCCGAATATGCGGCCGCTTCAGGCGACATTCCCTCAGCGCGCCGGCATGTACACCGAGCTTTGGCTTTGCGGCTGCACCTCTCTGAGAGGCTGCCTGAGGGGCGCAGGGATGATTTTCTGAGACAAGCAAGGTGGAAAGATCTAACCGGGCTGCAACAGCGTTTTTTCGAGCCCGCCCGACCGGCTGAGAGACCCGCGCCGAGAGCGACCTTCGGCATTGTCGCCCGGTCTCCTGCCATGCGGGAGGTCGTAGACCAGATTCAGCGGCTCGGGCCGCAGGATCTGTGCGTTCTGATTCGCGGCCCTACGGGAAGCGGGAAAGAACTCGTTGCTCGGGCTCTGCACCAAGCAAGCCCGCGCTCCGAAAGAGCTTTCGTGGCCGTTCACCTGCCTTCTCTGCCGGAAGAGCTGTTTGAGTCGGAACTTTTCGGACATGTTAAAGGGGCCTTCACGGGTGCTGAAAGAGACCGCGCCGGGTTGCTCCAGAACGCCGACCGCGGCACCGTTCTTTTCGATGAAATCGCTGCTTTAAGCTTACCTTTGCAGGCAAAGCTCCTGCGGGTCATAGATAGACGGGAGATGAGGCCTGTCGGAGGCTCCGCAGCGTACTCTATCGATATCCGTTTCCTCTTTACAAGCTCAAAGGATCTGCGCACGCTTGTCTCGCAAGGGGTTTTCCGCGAGGATCTTTACTGGCGGATCGCTCAGGCGGAAATAGTAGTTCCACCTCTGGAAAGACGGAAAGAAGACATACCGGACCTTATTGCGCTGATCCTCCGGAAACATGCCCACATGGTCCGCCGGTCTCCTGAAATCGGTCCGGGTGTTTTGGATTTCTTATCCGGCAGGAAATGGCCGGGCAATGTAAGGCAACTTGAGACCGTTCTGATCCGCGCGCTTCTTTCTTGCGGCGTTGAAGCACGTCTCACAGTGGAACTTCTTAAGTCCGTTCTTTCGTCGCCTACCTACGACGGTTCGATCCCGGAAGAGTTTCTTGAAAGCGATGATCTTGACTCCCTGAGACGGGAACTGGAAATCGCATGGATCAAGAAGCGTTTCTTGGAAGCCGGCGGGTCGATAAGCGCACTTGCAAGAAGGCTGAACCTGAGCCGGCCGAGCCTTTACGCATGGTTGAAGCGTCTCGGAGTGGACATTGCCGGTTGGAGGGAAGAGTTGCGGAAATAGGTGTGAGGCGGCGGATTTGAGGGATTTGTCGGGCCTTGGATCCGGGCGCCCCGAGCGGCAGCGCGCAACGGAAAAGGAAAGGCCCGCACCGAGCGGTACGGGCCTTTCCTGTCGCCTGAAAGGAGGTACCTTAGACCCGCATTACGGGAGCGGGGCGAAAAAACAACCCGTTACTCACCAGTTACTCACCGTACACTACGGTCTTAAAAGTGCCGTAGATCGACAAGATGTTCGTTGCCTCCATGTCGACGTGGTGAACTTTCGTGATTCCACCTGCCTCCATGGCGGCCTTGATCGAAGCATCACCGGTAACGATACCAATGATGCCTTGGGCCGTTGCTTCACCACGCTTACTCGGGCTGACGCTGTTGTCTACAGCGCCGATCGGTCCTTTCACGTTAGTAAAAATGCTCCCTGCTGCAGGTGTAGCAACGGCGACGCAGCCCACCTGTGTGAGTAAAAGTCCGCAGATAACCGCGAGTGCGACGAACCGAGCCATGGCACTGTCCTTTCCTGCTGTTAAGCCTCCGACTTGAAGCCGGCCCTCCCGACCGGAGGCCCGGCACCCAAGGAACCCACGTCCCTTAGACGTCATTTTTCTTATCGGCCCGAGGGCCCGACAAACTGAAGTTTTTCGTAGAAAAATGATTAAGGAGAGAATGGCCGGTGCACGGAAAGGTGAGCTACCCTACCCGTTGCTCAGGAACACCCATTTTCCTTGCTTCGTTCCCCCGAAAGGGCGCGTTTCCTTGTTGCGCCGCGCTGAGGTTTACACCGGCCTTAGGCGCAGCACACAACCAAGATATATTATCGGAAGTTGAAACAGATTTCCAGCCCCCAAACACCTTCACAGGCCCGTACCGCTTAAGGTTTCTGATCCGGGGGTTCCCCCAGCAACCGATCCAAGCAGCTCAGAAGCCCGGGTTCCTGGGCGCTCCGGTCGAATATGTGGCTGCGGGCGAGGTGATATTCCAGAGAGGCGCCCAACTTCCACAAGAAGGGTCGGAGGAGCTTTTCCCGTTCTTCGTTTGCCGCCAGGTGCTCTGCGAATCCGACCACCGCTTCGGCCTCAGAGGCTGTTTCAGCGAGGTGGAGTGGAAGCAGTGACCTTTCGGCCTCACCGAGTCGATGGACCGGCGCAAGACGGTCTATTCGATTTATCATTAGGGCCAGAAAGTCGTCTGCGGCCGGAGGAGGAAGATCCGGGTCCTCAGGCTGCTCGCCCAGCGCAAGGAGTACGCAGCGGGCCTCGGGCCTGAGGTTTCCGAGCTCCTCTGCCAGGTGTCGGAAAAGAAGTAATACTTCCCGGTGGGCATCAGACCACGAGCTCGGAAGGTCAATCAGCCGGCGCCCCAGCGGTGCAATGGCCGTGTAGATCTGAAGCAAGCGAAAGGCGGCGCGCGCTACTTCGCGCGGCTCCCGCCACAGGTGTAACATGGAAAGATCTCTCTCCAGGTCCGCCGCCGTGAACATACAGACTCCCTTCTCTCCTGCCCATTATAGATCGGGCCGCAGCGGCCCAGGAAGAAGAGGTCGCTTGTTGCTCTGAAGCCCCGAGCTTATCATGAGCGCTTTTGGCATAAGCGCAACATTTTTGCAGCCGAATTCTCGGCTTTTCTCCACCGCAGCGTAGGATCAGGAGTGCTACGATGCCACAGGAAAGCGGCCCTTTGCCTGCCGATTACCGGAAACTGGAGCTGAAAGAACGCCGGGACCTGCTGCGGTCGATCCCCGGGGTAAACCTGGAAGAGTTGGATTCCACCGGCGCTTCACCCAAGCTTCTGGAAATTGCGGATCTTATGGTTGAGTCGGCCGCCGGATTCATACCGGTTCCGCTCGGCATTGTAACCGGACTGATTATCGACGGCATGCGCCGTGCGATTCCAATGGCGCTTGAGGAGCCTTCGGTCGTTGCAGCAGCGACCTTTGCAGGCGGCGTTATTGCTGCGAACGGAGGCGTAAGCACTTGGGCCACCGAACCTGTTATGACCGTTCAAATATTCCTGGAGGGCGCTTCCGCAGGTTGGGAGGAAGCGCTCGCTCAGGGTGAAGGATGCCTCAGAGCGCGCCTGGAGAAGAGCCTTGAGCCTGTAAGCCGCTA
>CAZGYL010000109.1:0-11137 GCA_964529985.1 uncultured Planctomycetia bacterium
ATCCGTCGAGTGTGTATCTGATCTGCGCTCCCTCGGTTTCAGTTGAAAGTTGCAGGAAAAACGGGCTGTCATAAAACCCGTGCTCGGCGCTGAAACTTACGGGTCTTACGAAATCAGATGCCCCGGGAACGTTCAGGAATCCGGGCGTAGGCTCGGGCATGTAGTTGAGCATGTAACCGCGGCGGGCCGAAATAAGCTCAACGCGCAGGAGGAAGTCTTGATCTGCGGCGCTGTCGTTAAGCGCGTGAATTGCAAGTACATTGGTTCCGGGGACAAGCAGATCCAGTCGATTGCTCAGGCTTATCTCCTCGGGAACCGGAACGTCCTCGGGAGGGCGGTCTGCCGTTGCGCTGCTGCTCCAACCGGGCGAAGCGGGAGCGTTGCGTTGAGCGACCTTCGTGCCGTTGAGGTAAGCTATAAAACCGTCCTCATACTGAATCTTAAGGATAAGCGATTCAAGCTTTTCCGGTTCCTCAACCGTGAAAGAGCAGCGTACCCAATGCGAGGCGTTCACACCGCGCATCGCATCTCCCACGTCGGTTGAAATAAGGGAAGAGAAGCCGGCGGTGGCCAATCCTCCTGAATCAGTATCGCCGACCAGGCGGAATGGATCGGAACTGTAAGTGGGGTGTTCGCCCTTTGCAGCGAAAAGCTCAAGTTCGGCTCCTCCGCCCCGTTCGTAGAATACAAGTGTCACGTCGTAAAGCCCGCTTTGGGGAATGTTGAAGATCTGGATCGTGTCGGCGGGGGCGCGCGGATCGGGGTACTCCATGCGGAAAGTCCTGCCGCCGCCTTGAAGCTCAAGGCTGAACCCATCGTCGCTGTTGACCCCGAAGCTCCAAGGCCCTGCTTCGGGTATGAGAATCGTACCTGTTACAAGGACTACAAAATCATCGATGTCATTGAATCCCACGCCGGGAAAAGGATTGTCCACGGAAAAGTTTCCCCGTCCTCCGGAGTTGAAGTAGTCAATGACCGAAGCGCGTTCCGTGTGGACATACGATTGCCTGCCGGGATCGTTCAGGACCGCTATCGCCGTACTTAAGCTATCCACCCGCACTTTGGACTTGATGAACTTAACTTCAAAGCCCTGAGGCCCCGTTCCTGTGAATCCCAAAGCGGCGGTGCCTGTTTCCCATGCGGCGTCTGAAAAATCCACCTCAGTCCAAGACGTGCCGAGCGAAGCGTCTCGGGAGCTTGGGACGTGGTAGCGGACTGAAGAGGCGGGCTGCACAAAAGTCTCTCTGGCGCGGGCCTTGCCGTAAGAGATATCGGTAAGCTGCGGTGGGTACTCAGGCGCAAACTCGTCCACCACGGTAACACCGTCAGGTGCGACCAAAGCAAGATATTCACCCCCTGAACCGAGCTTGAAGTTGGTGTGAAGCTCGGAGCCGGCTTGGCTGCGGTCTTTACCGGAAGCAAAAACAACGAGGAAGCCGTCGGGAGAGACTTCGACCGAAGGGAAACGCCAAGCGGTGAGATCATCAGGATCGTCGGTCAGATACCAGCCTGAAAGATCGACCGGCTGGTTGCAAGGGGAGCTGAGGACTGCGATTTCGATCCAGTCGGAGGTGTCTCCATCCTCATCCTTAAGCCCTGATCCGTTGGAAGCCATGAACTCGCTTATAATGACCCGCGGCTGCACAAGACGTGCGACTTCGGCACCACCTGCTTCAAGCACGATTTCGGTAACCCCCGCAAGGTGCGGTGTCGCGAAGGTCTGCTCCCCCAGAGCACCGAGTGCAACGGTGCCTTGGAAGCCGCTTCGCTCAAGGCGCCAGCTGAGCTGGACCGGAGAGTTTTCCAGGTTCCTCACAGTCCATGCCACCTCGTTTGAAGGATCGCCCGGACATGCGGCAAGGAGCTCCACGTTGACAGGACCGCTGGGGCATGCAGAGCTTTCGCATGTAAGCGCATCTTCTGTGGGATCGGGGCCGCAGACCGGAAACGGGTCGGGCGGCTGAGGGCCGTCTGAAAAAAGATACCGCAGCGTGTACACCGCATCCGCAACATCCACCCGCCCGTCGTCGTTTGAGTCGGCTGCCTTCTGGCACGGCGCTTCCCGGCCTGCGGCAAACAGGTGAACCAGGGTGGCTACAGGATCTGAAAGATCCACCTGGCCGTCCTGGTTTACGTCGGCTCTTAGAAAGGAAGCCGCCGCCCTGAGTTCCGAGGGGATGCCCAAAAGTGCGGCGGCTAAACAGATCAAAACAAACCGGTAGGATAAGCGGACGGTCTGGGCTGATCTCGAACGTGCCATTTACGCTGCTCCTGAATCCGTTTTCATAAGTTGGTAATTGCCGGGAACTTGAGAGTGCCTCTGAAGGACACGGAGCGACCCCAACCCCGCGCAGCCCAACGAGGCGTACACGTCATCGAGGATACGGGGTGAGGGCTGTGGGCGGAAGTGCGCTCAGGGCCTCAAAGCCCGTCACGCGTAGGATCACCGTTTGGAGTCCAGAGCGCCGAAATCAGAGAAAAGGCAGCGGCTTTGTAAGGAAAAAAGCGCGAAGTAACCCGGCTTAAGCCCTCGAACAGGAACGCCGGGGCTTTCAGCTATGATGCGTTCTTCACCTTCGGTGAGCAGCCTTCCTTGGGCGAATCCCCTTTGGATATCAAGCTCAAGCACATACGTATCGTTGTAGCGCCACTTTCCTTCCGGGCTCGACCACATGACCTTACCGCCTGAAGAGAGCACAAGGGATCCGTTTCCCCAAGTGCCTCCCAGGTAAAGTGCAACACCGCCGCGTCCTTCTCCATCGGTGTGCACCGCCATACCGGCCGCTCTGCCTCCCGGAAGTATTCGCAAAGTGGTCCGCCAAGTGCCTCGGAGAGGTTGCTTTACGAGTTGAACCGCCGCGGTTCTTGGTACTGTAGAGAGCTGCTTTAGAAAGTTGTGCTCCTTGTCCGACCATTGCCAGGAACCCGAACCGGCAACATGCCAGCGGATCTTTTCCGTTCCACCTCCGAGCCGCAGATCAAGCGCGCCGGCGGCGTTCGGGCCTGTGCCCTTTTCCCAACGTGCGCAGCGAAACCGCCCGGGTCCCCCGCTTGCAACGAGACCCCAGTAGGGCTTCTGCGCCCAAGCAGGCGCTTGAAGTTTCGGACTTACCGCAAGGCTTCTGCTTCCGGTTCCATCGAAGAGTTCTGCCTGAACCTGCTTGCCGGTCGTCTGCACCCGAAGCAGGTATCCGGCGTATGGGACGAGGCCGAGTCCCGCCTTCCGCCATAAGATCCGGTCTTCCTGTATCGAGCGCACTGAGAACGCCCAACTGTTTCCCGTGCGGCTTATCTTGACCTCGATTCCGCGCTTTGCATTCTCATCACTGCCGGCGAGCACTCCAACTTCGCTTGTACCCAGGCCGGCGTTTAAGATCGCCTCAAGCAGCCCTTCTACCTTCTCCTGGGGTCTTAGGGCGACCGCTCTGCGCTCTTCGGACAACTGGACGACTGTAAATCCCTTGCAGACGCAATGCGAGGAAGCCCATGCAGGCTCTGCGCTTGATTCATATCGGTACCACAGGCCGCCGTGAACCACCCACGGGGCTTTAAGCGGAGAAGCGCCGGGGAAAGGGTTCGGGCCTGAAAGAAGCAAGGCGAACAGACAACTTGTTATCATGGGGGTCACCTCTCGTCTCATTGCAGGTTTTCTATCTTCATTGCCTCACCCCCTTTGAAGGAGGATTTATAAGCCACGATACCCGGAACCGTCATGGCCAGTGCCTCGTAAATGTTTACAGCAGGCTCGCGGTCTTCCAAGATCGCGCTTATGAATTCGTGGGTTATAAACGGGTGGGATCCGCCGTGTCCGCTGTCGTATCGCATGCGTGGCGGAACCAAGTGCCAGTAGTTGGGCTGAACCGTGATACGGCCTTTATTCTTATGGTAAACCATATACGGCTGCCCGCCTGAAGAAGGCATGTAGAAACTCATATCGGTACCGAACCATTGGGCGCGCTCGCCGTGCGCCGCGACATCCCAAAAAATATTGCAACGAACCATGTGCCCCTTGTCGGTTCTAAACAGTGCAACTTGATCGGTAAAAGGATTTCCGTAAGCGTTGTTCTTCAGGGCCGGATCGTCCCGCCTGCCCCAGCCCAAGCAGGAAACCGATACCATGCGTTCTCCGGTTACCCCCACGACGAATCCCAGACAGTGCGTCGGATAGAGCATCGGTGGATAACCGTACCGCCAGGTCCTTTTCCCCGCGTAGTACCATAAATTCCTGCGCGCTCTTTCACTCATCGGGTGGTAGTATTCCACCTCGGAGTAAACCAGCTCCCCGAATTGTCCTTCTTCGTAAAAGCGCCTTGCCGTTATCGTGGGCCAGCGCCAGACGCTCGTTTCCGCCATCATGTACTTCATGCCGGTGCGTTTCTTGACTTCAAGCAGCTGAGCACACTCTTCCAGGGTCAGGCCTGCGGGAACCGCGCTGAGCGCATGTTTGCCCGCCTGCATAACGGCTGTGCAATGGCGGACATGATTCGGTGCTTCCGTGAAAACGGCCACGGCCTGCACTTTCGGATCCTTGATCAGCTCTTTCAAGCTCGGATAGGCTTTCTTGCACTTGTAAACCTGTTGGAGCCGGCGGCGCCTGTCCGGCCGCAGGTCGCTTACCGCCTCTACAATGCAGGCCGGGTGCTCGTGCCAATGAAAGTGAGCCCCGAAGCCCCCTCCTACAACTCCGATTCGGACCTTTTTGTTTTCCGGCACGGCGAAAGCTTCCTCAGACGGGCCGGCCGCACAAGCCGCGGCGGCTGCTGCAAGGCCGCGGGCGAAAGTTCTACGGGAAATCCAAGTTTGTGACATTTTCGGCACTCCTTTGTCCTTTCTCTCCTCGGGCTGAAGTGGATACGACATTGTAGAACGACCGGTTCGCCGAAGCAAAGGGCACGGGAACGCAATGCGCCTTGTACCGGGAGGCGCACCTCACGTACCATGGCTGTGGCAGGACGAGCTGCAGCGAACGAAGGAGGAAAAATGGCTCTATCACGAATCGCCCGCCGGCATTTTTTTGAGCGCTTGGGTTTTGTGCTCTTAGGTTCTCAGGCATATGGAGCTTCTCCGGAGGGACAAAAGAGGCTTCCGCTGGCCAGGCCTCGGCTCCTGGGGAAGGTTGAAAAGACTTCGGGCCCTGCTCTTCTCCCCGGCGCCGTTTGGTACGTAGCTCAAGGGGTGGGGGATGGCTTTCAGTGGTCTTTTGAGCCGGGGTTTCTCAAACGGGAAGGGACGTTAAGCTGCGAGTTTCTACTTGACGGTGATGAGCTTGCGGTATTCTTTTTGAAACTTCAGGAAGGTCAGAACGGCCGCGTTTTCATATTCAAATTCGGGCTCCTTAACCAGTGCTCGGGCAGGCTGCGCGTTCCTCTTTCGCTCCTTGATACGAGCAAGTGGCGGGTCGAGCGGGAAGGAGCGATTCTCAAGCCTTACTGCCGGGGTTCACCCGTTGAGCTCAGCAAGGTTGACCGCGCAAGCTTGGTGCTTGCCCGTAAAGGCGATAAGGCGGTGAGGTGGTGTATGACACCTCTTGCTTTTTACCCCCAAGGGGTTGCCGCGCTCACCGAACCGGTTTTACCTAAAGGCCCGCTACTAGATCGATTCGGGCAAAGTACGATCCGCTCTTGGCCGTCAAAGACAAAGACCGAAGAAGAGCTCCGGCGCCGCCTGCAGAGCCAGCTTGAAGAAGCCCGGCGCCGGGAAAACAGCGACCCGTCGCTTTCCCGCTGGGGCGGCTGGCGCAAGAGGCGCCTTGAGGGGAGCGGCTTTTTCCGCACCCATTTCAACGGCCGCAGGTGGTATCTGGTCGATCCCGACGGTTTCCTCTTTTGGTCTGCAGGAATTGATTGCGTGAGGGTGGATACGTCTGCAAATTACAGCGGCCTTGAGGCGGCGCTCAGCTGGAAGCCGGATCCGCGGGGGCCCTATCGTGATATCTACGACCGTAGCTCTCGGCGGATCAATTATCTGGCAGCCAACTTCATACGGGTTTTCGGCCCTCGGTTGTGGCATTCGAATTGGGCCCGAATCGCTCTGAGCGAGATCCGCAGGCTCGGTTTCAACACAGTCGGAAACTGGTCTGAATGGGAGATAGCCCGAAAGGCCGGATTCCCGTACGTCCGGCCCTTGAGCTTCAGGCCGAGAAGGGTAAAGAAAGTATTTCGAGATTTCCCGGATGTGTTCGATCCTGCGTTTGAAAAAGACGCAGCTGATTACGCCTCTCAGCTCGGAAGCACTGCAGAGGATCCAACGCTTTTGGGTTACTTCATGATGAATGAGCCCAAATGGGGTTTCGCTTCAGAGGTGCCGGCTGCAGGCATGCTACGGACTTCACCGCCTTGCGCCACGCGCAGAGCGCTTCTTCAGTTCCTTAAGAAGCGCTATCGAACCGAGCGCGAGCTTGTGCGGAGCTGGGGGATTCCGGTTTCCTTCTCGGATCTGCAATTCAGGCGTTTGGCATTGCCTTTGGGCCGCAAGGCGGCTTCGGATCTCGAGGAATTCAGCGTGCTTATGGTGAAGCGTTTTTTCACTACGCTTAGCAATGCGTGCAAGCGCGTTGATCCCAACCACCTGAACTTGGGGATCCGTTATGCCGGAGTTCCGCCGCGTTGGGCTCTTGCCGGTATGGAGAGCTTCGATGTTTTCAGCATGAACTGTTACCGGCGCAAGATCCCTGCAGGCACCGTGGAGCGGATCTGCAAGGCGCTCAAGCGGCCTGTCTTGATAGGTGAATGGCACTTTGGAGCTTTGGATGTGGGCCTGCCGGCTTCGGGCATAGGACGTGTCGGGAGTCAAGAGGACCGGGGCAGGGCCTACCGTGTTTACTTTGAAAGCGCTGCTTCGAATCCTTACTGTGTGGGCGTTCACTGGTTTACGCTGTATGACCAGTCGGCTTTAGGAAGGTTTGACGGCGAAAACTACAACATAGGCTTTTTCGATGTATGCAACCGGCCTTACGAAGCGCTTGCCGAAGCTGCACGCAAAAGTCACAAGCGCCTGTACGAACTTACGGAAGGAAAGGTGAAGCCTTACAAGGAGGCTCCCCGGTATCTGCCGAGCCTTTTTTAGAGGGCGGCGTTTCGTGTGGAGGTGGTTTTATGAGAAGGCGGATATCGCGGCGCGGATTCCTCAGCGGTCTTGCAGGGGGGTGGGTGATTCTTCGACGCTCTGAGTCTGCTTATGGTTCGCCGGCTGCAGGCAGGCTCAATATAGCGCTTGTGGGTGTCGGTGGAAGAGGAAGGTGGTTTGTGGGCTGCATCCCGAAGTTGGGCCAGAACGTCGTTGCGATGTGCGATGTAAACGATAGAAAAGCAGCTCAGTCCTACAAGCGTATTCCCAAGGCGCGGAAGTTTTATGATTACCGCCGCATGCTTGACCGCATGGGAGATCAAATTGATGCGGTTGTTGTAGCGGTTCCCGATCACAGCCATGCTCCTGCAACTGCTTTGGCCCTCAGGTGCGGCAAGCATGTTCTTTGTGAAAAGCCTCTTACTTGGAGCATAGGTGAGGCCCGGCGGATCCGCGAGCTTGCACGGAAAGCTGGGGTTGCAACCCAAATGGGAAATCAGGGGACGGCGAGCCCTGCGTACCGCCGCGCTTGGGAGCTCATTGAAGACGGAGCCCTGGGAACGATCCGCCAGATTCATGTGTGGAACACCGGAGGCGGCCCCGGCAAGCGTCCCCTTCCCAAAGGCTCCATGCCGATTCCCTCATACCTCAAATGGGACCTGTGGCTCGGGCCGGCAGCTTTCAGGCCTTACAACGAGAGGTGGCTTCGGTGGCACGGCTGGCGTGAGTTCGGAACGGGGGTGCTGGGCAACTGGGCGTCTCATACAATGAATCTGCCTTTCCGGGCGCTTAAGATCGATTCTCTTTGGGCGAAACCTGCAGCTAGGATCCGTGTTAAGGCCGAGACAAACGAGCTTTGCCGTTACAGCTTCCCGCGCTGGGAGGTGATCAAGTACGAGATCCCGGCAAGGGGGGACCTGCCGCCTCTTACTCTCACATGGCATAACGGCCCGGGTCGTGCTCCGCGCTGCCGGGAGCTTGTTGAAAAGAAGATAGGCAGAAAGCTTGATTGGGGCGATGCGGGCGAGCGAAGGTGGAGGGATCATGCGGGCTGCATAATCATAGGAACCAAAGCTACGCTTCTTGCAAACGCACATAACACGGTTTTTGAGATCGCGCCTAAAGACGCGGTACCGAATGCAGCAGGGCCGCCGCGCAGGATCCCGCGCTCGCGCGGGCACGAAATGGAATGGATCGCCGATTGCCTGGGCGGGCCTAAGGCGTTCTCGAATTTCGAGTATGCAAGCAAGCTTACCGAGTTCGTACTTTTGGGGAACATGGCTACTCGTTTCAACAGGCCTTTGACTTATGAACCAGCAAGCGGGAAGTTCCCGGGCGACAGCGAAGCGGAGCAGTTTTTGATGCGCACTTACCGCCAAGGGTGGAAGCTATGAGAAGACGAAGATTTTTCTGCATAAGCTTTTTTGTATCGTTAACGGCTGCTTTTTTTGCAGCGCTTCCTGCAGCAGCTCAACTGAGGCCGCAACAGGAAAAGCGTATCGAAGCGGCGCTGCCCCGGAAAGCCCCGGCTGAGCCGAAGAAACCGCGGCTTGTGCTTATTTGGAATACTCCTTACATGGAGCGCTCGCCTCACAAGGGGTTCAGTATTCCGCAAGGGGCGTACGCCATGCGGCGTTTGGGTGAAAAAACAGGGGCCTTCCGATCGATTGTAAGCGACGACATAAGACTTCTTATGCCCGACCGTATCAAGAGATTCGACTGTATCGTGATGAATAACAGCTCAGGCCCCTGGACTTGGCCTACGGACGAAGCCATGAAAAATTTCCCGGGGATGAGTAAGGAAGAGGTGCAGAAACGAATCCGCACAGGTTTCCTTAAGTACGTACGGGAGGGCGGAGGGATCGTGGCCTACCATTATTCGATCGGGGCGGACCGAAACTGGCCCGAATTCTACGAGCTTCTCGGCGCGCGTTATTGGGGACACCCGTGGAACGAGGAAGTCGGGGTGCGTGTTGAAGAGCCGGATCACCCTTTGCTTGCCGCGTTTGAAGGTAAGAATTTCCGCATAGCGGAAGAAATCTTTCAGTTCCGCGATCCTTACTCGCGCCGTAAAGTACGGGTGCTGCTTTCGTTGGACACAGCCGCCACCAATATGAAGGTGAAGTGGATTCACAGGACGGACAACGATTTCGCACTTGCTTGGGTCAAGCGTTACGGAGCGGGAAGGGTGTTTTATTGTGCGTTCGGGCACAGGACCGAGATCTGGTGGAATCCGAAGATACTTGGCTTTTACCTTGCCGCGATCCAGTGGGCTGCAGGAGATCTTGAAGCTCCGGCCGACCCAAGGCCTCCCGGAACGAAAGAAGAGAAACAGCCCGCCCCTAAGGTGCGATCTGAAGAAACTTGAGCGAACGATACCGCGCGCAATTCGCTTCCGATTTATAATAAGCACGGACGCCTCGGAAACGCATTGTCTCAAGGTCGGACTTCAACACGACAAGAAGCCCCTTTGCCGGTCTGGAGGTACTTCTATTTTGGGGCGCGCTCGTATCCCGAAAGGAGCGGCAAGGAGAAAACAAACCTCTTCGCCGAAACCGCGCACAAGGTACCCATAGCCGGCGAAACCCGAGCCGCAGCCCCATACAAATCCCAAGCCCCTTAAAAGATATTGCTGATTATGGGGCAGGGCAGCAATCGACGTCTCTTGCCCGCCGCAGTGCTGATGTTCTCTACCGGAGAGCCGTCAAGAAGGGCCTTTCCGGGGGGGGGTGCGCTCTCTATCAAGTGCGATATACAGCCGTATCCCTGCTTCCGGCAACGATTTACGTCGCCTAGTGCCTTCCTTCCCCGCCGCAGCCGGCGAAAATTAGGAAAAAGAATAATTGCTTATTGATTTTGCTTCGGGCCTGAGCTACAAGCATAAATGGAGGTCAAAATGTTGGTTTTCGTAGGTTTCGGAGTCATTGCCGGGGCGGGGTAACCTGCCGGAAAGGAGGAGTCATGAAAATTCTCGGTGAGATTCTGCGGGGGGTATGCCTGAGCCTTTTGACGGTCGGAGCCGCAGCCGCTGAGTCCCCTATCGAGTGTGAGGGAACTGAGCCTTTTAAGTTCAAGGTCCAGGCAAGCTTGAACGGTGGGGAGTCGTGGACTTCGGATTACGTGCTCATCTGGGCCCAGCCCGGCACATCAGTTGATCTTGCAGTGCGTACTTGCATGAGTGTTTCGGCGGGTCAAACGGAGGGATGGTCTTTCAGCCTGCGTCATGATCCCTCGTCGGTTCAGGCTGCAGGCGGAGACTTTCAGGTAATAGGGGTTACAACCGACGGAACCGACACTGAGACCGTCAAGAACGGTGAGCCCCCGGGATTCGAGGATACGGAAGTTCAAGCTCCAACCGAAGGATACACGCAGGGTGTCGTCATAGATATGGACGCCGTAGTGACACTTGACCCATGCACCGATTTTGTCACCTCATTTGCGTGCTACCGAGTGTTTGTACCTTCTCAGACCGGTTATTATGAAGTCCCTATTTTCTTCACCCACGATTTAGGCGACCCGCCGATAGATTCCATAGTGGTGCAGGAAGGGCAAGGCAACGAGCCCTGTGGCTTTAACATTGTTGTGGGGGTCTACGTTAGTTCTTACTCAAAGAGTTATCCTCCTTGCACGCTGACAAGCGACTCCGTAAACTCAACCGAGCTTGCTGCATCCGAAGAGACGCTTGGGGCCGAGGCCGATCAAGAGGTCCAGTTCGTGTTTGCAGATCCGGTGGAAGGATTCATCGGCGACGAAGGAGATCAGCTTGGGCTCGAGGCTATTGAAGCGGGTGATCTGAACGCGGACGGTTCTGTGGATTTGGTCGTTGCACAGACTTATAAACCGGCAGTCTGGGTTCTTTGGAATGACGGAAGCGGAAATTTGTTCCAAGACAAGATTAAGCTGTTGTTCCATGGAGACGAGAAGGCCCAGATAACTTCGGTAGCGGTTTCGGACCTCGACAACGACGGTTACAGTGACATTGTAGCTGCTGCAGGCGAACGCGATGCGTCGTGGGGAGTTTGGGTGCTTTGGAACCTTTGTGAAGAACCATGGTTCCAGTCGGATGAACAGC
>CAZGYL010000110.1:0-11109 GCA_964529985.1 uncultured Planctomycetia bacterium
CGTGGAGCCCGGCTTCAGAGGGACGCTGGAACAGTTAGGGGCCGCGTACAAAAAGCTTGCGGCTCTTGCAATAAGCGCCGCTTCCTCATGATCTCTCATGTAGTCTTGGGGTGAATGGGTGAATACAAGTGTGGGAGCTATGCGCCGGAAAAGATCATAAGCTTTGCGCAAAGCTTCCTTATCGTAGACCACGAAGCCGTCAAGCTCCCCCAGGCAATGGTAAGAAGCCCCTATCAGAGCTGCAGCCTGAGCCGCTTCTTCCGTCCGCTTGGCGCTTATCGCCCACGGGCTCTGCGTTGCGGTCCCGCAATCACCCGCCGTGCAGGTGGCTATGTGTACCTCCCAGCCCGACCGGCGAAGCCGGATCAAAGTACCGGCGCAGAGAAATTCCGCATCGTCGGGGTGAGCCATGAAGGCAAGAGCGATTCCGGTGGTGGACTGCTGCATGCTGTTTCTCCGCCGGACCTTTCCCGGTCCTCAAAGGCTCAAGAAACCAGCGGATCTCAGTATAGCTCAGCGTCCGAAAATGCGACAGGCCTTTGATCCGCCATCTCTTGCTTCACCCAAAAGCACCCTCCACCTGTGGATCGCCCGCCTCACAGCCCCTGTGCTGTAGCGCGTAAGAAGCTCCCGGAGCGAACGATCGCCCTCTGAAAAGCGCCTTTGCAAACAGTTCTGAAGAAGCTCAACGTTACGCAGCGCGACTTCTTCAAAGCGCTTGGATCGGGTACGGACCAAGACGCTCCGCGCCGGATAATCTTCCCTCACCCAGCGGGCGGCTCTTGCAAAAAGAGAGTAAGCTTCACCGAACCCCGGCAAACCGCCGGTACGCTTCGGACCGAATCCAAGGGAGGGCGGCGCTTCGCTCAAACCTGCAAAAAGCGGCATGTACGGAGTTGAGCAGGGTTGCCACAAAGCAAGATACCAGACACACCCGAGCGCAGGAGGCAAATCGGATCGAAGGTGAAAAATACTCGAAGAATTTGTTACACTCCGGCAGATCGGAATCGGTCTGCGCGCATGCGGATCGCCCTTCCTGAAGCTCAGCCTCTCGTAGTGGTCTCTGAGAATGCGCGCGACATCCCGGAAGCTGAGCGGCCGCTCGGGCTTGATCGCAAACGGATAGGGCGGAGGCGGGTTTGCAAAGTCGCGGCGGCTGAGCAGTCTCAAGGCACTCCAGGCACGCTGCGTGTTATTGGGGTTCTCGCGTGCTTGCGGGTCCGCGTAGGCGGCTTCGAAGCTGAAAGGCCCTCCGGCCGGGTCATACCAGGAGCGCTTCTCGGCGTACTCGATAAGGTCCTTTGAACCGAAAAAGACCGCGGTGTCTTTGAATTTCTCAGATTCCTTAAGATACACCCGGCCTATGGTATAGCTGTTTGCAAGCACGGCGACTCCGGTGTCGGGCACACGCTGTGCGACCCAATGCTTCCCGCGTACGAGAGCGACCAGCCAACCCTCCCGGCTATCAACGATAACAAGGGTCCTTCCGCTTGCCGTGTAGCCGAACCTCTCCACAAGCCGCCCCACAAGAAGCACGCCTTCCCGCGCGGTCCGCGCCCTCTGGGCGACCAAATGGCGAAGTATCGGCCCGCCGATGCCGCCCTCGCTCAACTCTCCCTCCTCCTCCCTGGAGGGGCACTGATTGCTTGCAATCGCAACACCCTTTTCATTGAGGAGCACGTCGCTGTTGGGGCCGTGCGGCATCCGAAGGCACAGGTAGGAAAGGGTGACCGGCACCTGCTCGATCCTTCCTCCTCCGGGAAGCGTAAGGTACGTGCCGGCGGGATGATACCGCCGCGGCACAAGAAGCAATGCTGCAGGGAAATCAGGCCCGTTGTCTTCGTTGTGCCCGAAAAGAACGCTTCCGTCCGAAGAAGCTTTTCTTCCGACCACGACCGAGAAACAGCCGCCCGAAACGTACGGTCCGGAATGCGGCGCAAGAAGTGAAAAGAAAACAAAAATATTTAGGTAAAATATCCTTTTCATAGGCACCTCTTTCATTCTCCCGGAATCAGGCAGGGCCGCATGTAGCGGTCTTCGAAAAACACAGCCGGATCTGGTGCAAGTTCGCTCAACCTGTACTTCCTGCCGCTTAAGTCGCGCAGTTGCAGCCTGCCCTGAACAAGGTACTCGAGCACTATTTCCATCATCCGGGTATTGCACCCGCTCGATCCGATTACCCCTGCGCTCCGGTAATGCCAAACCCCGCCTTCCATCTCAACGCGGCCCGTAAAGCCCGCAAATGCGAAAATCCTTCCTCCGACGCCGACAAGCTCCGCGGCCGCAGGAAGGAGTTCCTTGCCCGGGGCTGCAATAACGATGTCGTCGAAACCCCGGAACGGTTCGCCGTCCCGGGCGCTGTGCCGGGGGCCGTACTGCTCGCTTACCGCTTGAACGATCTGATCCGCCCCTGCTCCTTTAGGAATTATCACAACCTCAACGCGGTCGGCGCCCAAAATCTTGCGTACAAGATCGGCCTTATCTTCCGAGCGCACGACGAAAACCGCCCGCCTCGCTCCACCCACCTCGATCTGCTGCGGATCGCTGAGCGCAAAGCGGCCCGCAAGAAGAGCCATTGATCCGGAGCCCATGACGCATGTCACTCCGTCCGGCATGACGCCTTTCTTGTGCAGCGCGCCGTTCGGTCCCTGAGCCACTTCATGAGTTCCTTTCTGAAGGCAATCGAGAAGGCAGGCCGCAGGCTCCACAAGGGCCGCTTCAACAGGGTCGATTTCTTCAGGGACCGGGATAACCGACCCTGAAGCTATAAAGGCCGGTGTGAGCCGCACGTACTCTGCATACGCGCCGTCCGATGTCATCGCCATATTGGCGATATCGCGACCTGCAAGCTGAACTCCCGCTACGTCCGCCCTGTCCCGACGGACCCCGAAAGGGGCTCTGTAGTGCGCCACTCTGGTCTGAACCGTGATCCTCTGGCCGACGTGAAAATCGGTCGGAACAGGTTTGCCTTCAAGATACCCGATCCCTTCGGTCAGCTTGCCCACAGCACTTCCCACATGCACGATCCTGGCGCAGAACTCGTGGCCCAGAACGCGCCCCCAGCTAAGAAGCAATGCCCGCCGGAGCTGCTCGCGCTTCTCTTCGCTCAAGCTGCGCCAGTAATCTACGACCTCAGCGGGGACTCCTTCAGGTACGCCGTCAAGAAAGAGCCTGGCAAGCGGGCCGGTCCTTTCACCCAGGTCTCCCCGGAAACCGATCAGCTCATGCAGCTCTTCAATCAAGACGCGTTCGAGAGGCTCAACCCTTCCCTCGCGGAAAATACACGCGTCCGTGCCACAACGGTGGACAAGCTCAACCCGCGCCACAATGTCCCGATCCATGCCCAGCATGGTCCTGCCTCTCACAACCCGGAAATCGCGCGGGCCGAAGAAGACAAGAGCACGCGCCTGGCCGCCCCACTCAACAGGCGGCCGGCACCACGCTCCGCGTACCTCCATAACTTCGCGCTCAGGCTCCCGCACTTCTTTTTCTTTCATGCGCCGTCCTTTTTCCTCTCGGAATCAAGCTTCCTCAGACCGCTCTTTCCGCACCTTGCGCTCGCGAACCTCCCACCAAGCAAGCAGTCCCACAATCAGAACCGCTGCAACAAGGCTCGCCCACCCGAAGCGCTGCAAAGCCCTGGCGCGGCCTATAAGCAGGCTCACCCGGCCCAAGACCGTAAACCCGAAAGCCGCTCCAAAGGTCACCATGAGATACACAATGCCAACGCGCGATAGAGTCTTCAAGACGGGTCCCCTCTCAACAGAGAAGAAAAAGTGCAAGAGTACGGCGACGACACCAACGACGATCAGCACATTACCGATCAGGCTCTCCTCCCTGAGGGCGAAAACCGGCAAGCCTTCGCGCCACAAGGGTACTGTGAGGTTCTCGATCTGGCCTATCACCTCGGCCTCCATTGCGCCCACGAGCCTGAGCCCGGCGTACGCCCCCACAAGGAAAGCGATAGGCCACCGCGCAAGCCAGCTTACCCGCGGGAAAAGGTGCGCAAGGATAAGTATCCCGAGCAGCCCCGAACCAAGGCGTATCCAGCGTGCCGGATCCTGCCCCTCAAGGTGCTGCCAAAAATGGGTCATGAACGAATCCTTGAAGGCCACAACAAAGTAGTATCCCGCTGCAACACCGACGAAAAGGTGTTCTGCGAACTTGTAAACCGGATTGTCCTTGTAGAGAAAACTGAATATGGCAAGCGTTAGGAAAGCCGCTGCAAAAAAGCTGATAAAGTCTCCCGAAACATCCAAGAAAAGAAGCGGGCAGCTCACCTTCTCCTCCCTCGTTTGCTGAGCAGATAACTTATATTGCCGACGATTACAAGAGCGATTATCAAGAAATGCACAACCGATTGAACCGTCATATCACTGTCGATCGTAGTACGGCTCTTCCTTATTCCGCTCCGCCGCAGCAAGAGCTCATACTGGTAAGAACCCGGCAGGCCCGCAAGCAGGCCGTGCACCTGGCCCGACCGGATGAAAGGATAAAGGTCGGGGGCCATAACCGACGTGACGCCCGCCAGGATGCGCACGTCGTATCGCTTTGCGACCATACGTATCCATTCGCGGGTGCCGGGATTTCCGGAAGCGAAGTCAATAAGAAAAGCAACGCTTCTACGGCCTGTAATCGGATCACGGGCGAGCCCTCCCACGCCTTTGAGCGCCGGGACCTCGCTTGAGGTCCGGCCGTCCACAGTCTTCGGGAAGGCTTCCGTGAGCGAAGAAGCGGCCGTTACCATTACGATCTCGCGGCCTGTGGTGTAAGCAAGCTCGGCGTAATTGACGCCCGCGCGTAACTCTTTCCCCCAATCACGGCGCAAGGCTTCCGAAGCCCGCTTGATGTATTTCGCCGCCATATCCGCCCCGGTTTCCCAGGTAGTTATACTTATGACCCGGATACCGCGCATAAAAAGGTGGTAGAGCGTGTTTTCATGCATGTGCCAGAGCTCTGCTTCCGTCGAGGGACCGTACTCAGTTGAAACCGCAACCACACTTCCGGGCGGAAGCGACTGGATGGCCTCAAAGTACTTCTTCACCTCAGGATCGATCGGCATGGGGCAGGGAACCGGCAGGTAGAGGAAAACCCCGACCGTAAGAGCCACAGCCAGGAAAATCCACCGCCTGTCCAACTGCATTTCGATCACCTGCTATCTCAAATAGGGCCTTTCGATTCCCAGAACGATCCTCAGCGCCGCGCCCACAAGCCCTATCCCGGCGCCGATTATGATCGCACGCTGTCCGGCCAAACTCGGTGTTGTGAGAATCCAAACCTGAAGTCCCGAGGCGAAGCCCCCCGTAACAAGGCTGCCCAAAGGAACGCGTCCCAACATGACCGCAAGGGCGGCGGCCAGAAGAAGCGCGGCTTCGATCGAACGGGCCCGGAACGCCCTGAAAGCCGCGGAAGCTATAAAGAAGGCAAGAAGGCTGAACATCGTCGAAGCAAGAGGGGTCATGACATAGCGGAAGCTCCAGTTGAAAAGTGAAAACCGGCCCGAAGAGGCTCCCAGGTCGCTTCCCCAGGCCGCATACTCTGCAAGCCCCGCAACGATCATCCCGTACATTCCCAAGAGCAGAACGAGCTTGTAAGGCCAATCCTTGCCGCGGCGCAGGACTACCTTGGCGTTCACCCGGGTCAAGTTTGCGATCCCGAGCAGGTAAGCCAGAGCCGCAACAACGAAAGCCCATTTCTCGATCTCATCCCCCACGCGGGTTACGACTTTTGATTCTTCAAAAAAGAATTTGCCTATCATGACCAGGCCGACCGCCATTGTGATAGCCACCGGGAAAGCGCGCTTCACGTCAGGGACCTCCCAAAAACATTCTCTCAGGGTGTTTAAGAAGCTCGATCAGCGGTCCGAGGGCGGGACCTCCCACGCCGGCCTGAAGGAGAAGCTCTCCGCCCAACCCCAGAAGGAAATACCCTATGAGAGCGGCCTTAAGCCAATCGGCGGCCTTGATGCCCGCAACCACCTGCGGGTCACGCGAGAGATAGGCCGAGGCGGCGTAAAACTCCTCACCTATCATGGTGTAATCGCACGCCACAATGAAAAACGGGATCTGCGCGACGGCCGCCGTGCCCGCAACCTGCATGGCTCCGCTTGCAAACCCGGTCTCAGCCAGAATCAGGCTTTCGGCATAGAAGTATCCGAGAAAAAGGTTGGCCGCCGGCCTCTCCCTCAGCATGATGCCGTCAACACCGGCGCAAAAAGCAAACTGCTCGTCCGAAAGGTACCTTACGTCGTCTTCAACGTAAGCGTCGGGCCTGCCGGCCACAGCGAAAGCGTCGCGCACTATCTCCTGCGCCATCGTCATGACGACCGGGCTCCGGGTAGGCACCACAAGGCGCACGCCGTAATCGGCGGAGCGCCGCGCCACATGCCCCAATATCACCATGGAGGCCAAGGTCTGCATTTCGGTTTGGTCTTCAAGCCCG
Organism: uncultured Planctomycetia bacterium; assembly: GCA_964529985.1. Taxonomy (GTDB): domain Bacteria; phylum Planctomycetota; class UBA8108; order UBA8890; family UBA8898; genus CAZGYL01. The sequence continues at coordinate 6,442 of CAZGYL010000110.1, forward strand.
GGCACATAAAGCACGGGACGACCCATCTCAGTGGCTCTCCCAAGTGCCTCCTCCACTGCGTCTATCCCTGCAAGCCGGCGAAGAAAGACCTTCCCCTTACCGGCCCGGCGCAGGAAAAACACATAAAGGCCTGCAAACAGAATGATCCCCAAGAGAACCTTCAAACGGTGCCATGAGAAAAGGTAGGGGATCGTCACCTCGCCCAGGAGCCGGCCGGCGAGGGCTCCCTGGGCGCCTCTTGCAAGAGCAACGTAAGCGTAGCGCAAGCCTCTTTTGAGGCGTTCCTCTCTTACGGTAAACGTTTTGCCCGCAGGAGGTCTCTTAAACCGGCGTATTACCTCCACCCTCTTTCCCACCCCTTTGCCCGCAACTCTGACAAGGAAGAACTCAAGCACGGGGCGTTCGGCCCTTAACTCTATCACAACTTTCGTGGTGTACGGCTTGCGTTCGATTCCGCCTGCAATCAGACCCCGCGGATCAAAGGCCGAAGAGGGAGGAGCGGAAGCTACTTTCTCAATGAACCCTGAGAGCTCAGGTGGCAAATGAGCCGAGGCCGGACCTGCGCCTTGAGCAGACGGGAAAAAAAATGCAAGCAACACCAACACGCCTAGCACTTTCGGCGTATATAAAAATGAGGAGTCAGGATTCGGAACGCACCTTTTCCGCCGGTGCCAACAACACCTTGACTCCAGCACCCTGGAATCCTGACTCCTTCCTTTTTTCGGAGGCGTACTCCCGGCTCGTCGGACGTACCGAAGTCCAACCCGACTCCCTTGGACCACCACTCGATAATTCCCAGCCTCGCCTCCAAAGGAAACGGGCCGGGGGGCGCCCCATTTTTCTATCTCCTGTCGTGATACCGGGCCGCCTCCGTTCATTCACTCCCTCTCAGTGTTCCTCCAAAACCTCCACGTTCGCACGCGGCACAGTCACCTCAGAGCCGTTTTCAAGCCGGACTCGCACAACCCTGACCCGGGCCCCCGTCTCTATCCGGGTCGGTTGAGTCGGCAGGGCGCTCACCCGGCCCAACAAACCGAAATAAGGCTCGCGAATGATCCTCACGGCGCTTCCCACCTCAAGGGCTCCGCTGCGCCTTTCAGGAGCCTCTTGAGGTCCTGCCTCCCCCGGCCGGCTTACAATGATTTCAGGCCGCACAACTCCCGCCCGAATCTGGGTCGCGCCGTTAATCGAAGCCGCGCAGCCTTCAAGGCCGCGCAGGAGCTCAAAAGTTTTGCGCGCCATGGGAATGCGGCCGAATCCCTCGGTAAGGATCAAAGTAGTGGGCACCGCTTCTTCTCCGGTTACAGCAACCCCCAGGTCATAGCCCAGAATCGCCCGCAGATCCTCGTCATCGAATCCGCCTACCACAAGCCCGGCGGCACCGGCTTCCGCAGCCCGCCTGTAGGCCTCGGCGGTTGCGAAAGCTCCACCAACAAGAACGACTCCTTCGGCTTCGGCGCCGATCGACTCCGGGCGCAATTCCTCAGACGGGTCCTCTACAGCGAGCTTGATGACACCGCGCTTCTCGCCTCCAATCCCGAATATCCCTTGGATCCAGCTCCCTGAAGTACGGATCTCAACCCCTTCGCCCGGGAAAACCTTGCTTACCTCGCCTTCAAGATAAGCACGCAACTGGAGCGCCGTCGGTTTTTGCCTGATCATGACCTGGCCTGTGCGCGGAGAGACGGATTCGATGACTCCCGAAGCCGGGCTTTTCACTTCAGAGGTAAAAAGTCCGAAAAATGTCTTGACCCGGGCTATCACCCCGCCTTCCTCCACCTCGGCACCTTCGGCCGCCGTCATGCAGGAAGGTACCTCTTCGGGCGGAACGCCCAGCTTCTGGGCGATATTCACAGGTGTAACCCCTCCCGGCAAGAAGGTGCGGGCTACGACCTCCTCGGCCGAAACATGCTGGCCCTCGCGCACAAGCACTTTGCCTTTGATCGGAAGGATACGGCGCCTGACGATAACCGTATGCGCTGAAACGGTGAGGCCGGGTGTGTAAGCGTGTCCCATCGTCAGCCCTCAAACTTCTTTTCCCACTCGGCAACAGAAGCCCGCCTGCGGGAGGCGTCCGAGGGCATCGCCAAAGGCCTGCCCCGGCAATCAAGTATCAAGCCGACCTCACCGGGTGTGATGTCATCCTCAAGCGCCCGGCCGGGTCCCGCCCCTACATCCGCACGCCGGGCCGGGGATATCTCAATGCGCCAACTCTTGCGGCCGTCAGGCGGAATCCTCTCAAAGTCTCCCCAGCGGAGATCCACCGAAGGACCGCCTTCGACCGCAACGGACATGCAGAATCTGCCGGGCTTAAAGGGCCCCACAGGCGCTACAACGGTACCAAGGTGAATAAGGCAGTCCTTGTAGAAGATCTCAACGGCTGCCTCAGGCAACAACTCAGCGAGAACCCCGAGGTGGGGCATCATAAAAATTGAATCGACGGCAAGCTCGGTGACACCTTCCGGTTGAAACGCATCGATAAGCATATGGGCCGCCTGGCTCCTCCTTGGAGCATGTGACAGCACCCCTCCGCTTCCTATAAGAAGCCGCAGGCCGAGCATATCCACGATCGTCTCACCCGAAACGGTCTGCCTGAATGCGTCGGCTATCGTGCGTTCCTGCTGAATTCCCTTAAGGGTTGTTGCAAAAGCCCGGTGCTGCTCAAAGGCCAAGCGCAGGGCCTCGCGGGCGAGCGCTTGTTCGAGGTGAAGATCTTGGAGGATTTGAGGTATGGTGGTGGGGCGGATCATTTTGTTCTTAACGCGGTTGCGCAGTTCCCGCTCCTCAACAGGTTCGGCGAGCCAGCGCTGCACGTTTTGAACGCCCGTTTCGGAAAGAACGTTCGAAACGGAGTAGGACATCCCGAGGTTCGCACTTACCGTTCTGTTGAAAACGCCCTGAAAGACCGAGAAAACATCCGTTGTGGCGCCGCCGATATCAACACCCATTACGCTTTGTTTCAAATAGTCGGCCACCTTTCGGATAATCGAGCCCACTGCTGCAGGTGTAGGCATGATCGGAGCGTCGCACCAGCGCTTGAGCTTTTCGTATCCCGGCGCCTGGGCCATAACGTGGTCCATGAAAAGCCGGTGTATCTCTTCTCTTGCAGGACCGAGGTTTTCAACTTCCAAGCGCGGCCGGATATTGTCGACCACAATAAGATCCGTGCGATCTGCAAGCACTTCGCGCACAACCCGACGTGCTTTGACGTTCCCGGCGTAGATCACCGGCAGCCTGAAGGTTCCTCCCAAGCGGGGGCGGGGATCGGCCGCGCGGATAAGCTCCGCCAACGCCACGACGTGTTCCACCGTGCCGCCGTCAACCCCGCCTGCAAGGAGGATCATGTCAGGCCGAAGCCGCCGTATCCTTTCGATCTGCTCGTGTGGAAGGCGTGGATCGTTCGAGGCGATCGTGTCCATAACTATCGCCCCTGCACCTAACGCCGCCCGTTGAGCGCTCTCAGCGGTCATGCTGCGCACAACGCCGGCGACCATCATTTGGAGTCCCCCGCCGGCACTTGAAGTTGAAATATAGAGATCCACGCCCCGCCGGCCCGAGCTCGGGCGTATGATGCGGCCCTCTTCTATGAGCTCCCGGCCGCTTAATTCCTCAAGCTCTGAAACAGCATTCAGGACACCGACGGTTACATCATCGAAAGGAGCTTCAACCGTTGTGGGAGCTTCGCCGCGGAAGGCCAACCTGTACCCTTCGGGCCTTCGTTCAAAAAGGATGGCCTTGGTTGTGGTACTCCCGCAGTCGGTCGCAAGAATCCAGGCTGGCTCCTTCATCGGCTCTCCGAAGCGCTCAGACGCTCAATGGCCTCGACCAACTTTTCGAGGCCTTCGCGCTCTTCAAGCGCTGAAGCAAGGCGGTTCACATCTTCGCGGGACGCCGCAAAGCTCAGGAAAGGCTCAAGAAAACGGAGGGCTTGGCCCAAAAGAAAGCTGAGCGGCTTGAAGCTCTCACAGAAGATGATCGACGGTGTCGTAAGGCCCCAGCCGACAAGCTTATCGGCGAGTTTTTCAATGGGATCGGCGTTCTCAGACCGATCCTTCTCGTGGTTCTCCTGGTGTTCTGCGTTCATCGGACTTCTTTTTCTCAGGCCGCTTCAAGTGCGCCAGTATAAAGCGCTCCGCTTCTTTTCGTACCTCCTCTTGGGTCCGATCGAACCGGAGGTAGAGCCCGCGGAATGCCTCCAAGAGCTGCGGGCGCGCATACGGGCTGAGCAGGACCAGATTGCCGTCAAAAACCGCACGCCTGAAAGCCGACCACGGCCGGCGGATTTCTTTACCGAGGTGTTTTACAGTCACCCCGTAGTCGTCAAGCACGTAATGAGTTGGAAAGAGCGCCGGGCTTACGGCCACAACAAGGAAGCCCACAGCAAGCAGCGCCACGACCGGATTCTGTGATTCAGCGTACACGCCGATTCCTACGGCCGGAATCAAAAGCGCAACGAATGCGGCGCTCAGGGGACGGCCGGGCAGAATCCGCGCTGTCCACCGACCCGCATTTGACTCTGCCTGCCGCTGCTCCATGCTTCCGCCAACCAGCGCTTTTTCCGCAGCCGAGCGCGGCGTTCCGGCGGCCCGGCGTGCTCAGACCGTACGCAGTATCCTACGTACCGCGTTCTCTGAAGTCAAAGGCGGACGGGAAATCGATCCTGCTTGC
>CAZGYL010000111.1:0-11093 GCA_964529985.1 uncultured Planctomycetia bacterium
GGTTCCTCTATCACATAAACTCCGGGGGCAACAACAACTATGTCACCGTCACAAGCGGCGTTAAGCGCCTCCTGAATATCCGCATAGTCCTGGGGAACCCGAATTATGTTCTCCTGCGGGCCCGGAGCACCACGCGTTTCGTAAGCCCCCATATCGATGCCCGCACCGAAGGGCCTGGATCGCCCGAGGATGTCCTCGGACGGCGCGCCCTCGGAAGTCCCCGCATCCACCGCCGGTGAGTCGGATAAAAGATCGCAGTTAGGTTCACGCTGCACGAAGTTCGGAACCGTAATCTTACGCCCCAAGACATCAATCTGCTCGAGCCGCCTGAAACTGTACAGTCCCGAAAGTGCAAACTTTGGATTTTCGTTTATGTTCCCTACGCCCGGGAAAACCGCGTTATCTCTTATACACGAGTAGGTCACCTCGACCTGCCCTCTCATACCGGGCTCGTACGGGGCCACAAAAGTTTCCCACACAATGCAATTGAGAAACTCAGCCGTCGCACCCCGCGGGCAGTAAAGGGCGGCCTCGGAGTTTGCGGTGAAAGTGCAGTTGACAAATTCGGCTGACGCGGAATCGAAAAGCTTTACCGCACATAGCGGCCCTCCCCGGTTTGCCGTAAGTTCGCAGTTCAAAAGCCGTGCCTTGCTCTCCGATCCAAGAGCGATCGCACCGCCTGCGTTCCCCCTGATAACCGTTCGCTTCAGTTCAAGCGTTACTCCAGCCTCAGTAGCAATCCCGCCGCCGCGGTGGTCGGCGTAGTTATCCCTCAGCGTGCATGCAAGGAGAATGGCCTCGGAATTGTCGGCGCAGTAAATTCCGCCTCCGGATCTGCTGCTGTTGTTGCGCCGGATCGTGCATTCTTCAAGTCGCACCGAAGAGCGAGGCCCGCAGTAAACTCCACTTGCAGCGTTTTCCTCAATGACGCATTTTCTCAACACAGGTTGTGAATCCGACCCGCAGCGGACCGCACCTTCAAATATACTCAGGTTCCGCCGTATTACGCATGAAATTATTTCCGGCTTCTGCCCCTCAGGGATCATGATTCCGCCTCTAAGGCCGCTGCTTACGGTCAAAGAAGTCAGGCGGCAACCGGTCCGCAGTCCTCCGACCGTTCCCTCCACAACGGTCTTTTCAGGGCCGGCTCCTTCTACGCTCGCTCCGTAAATCAGCGGAATATCCATGATCCGATAGGTGCCGGCGGCAAGGTGAATCAACGTCCTTTCAGCCCCACCGGTCTCACACACACCGAGATCAGCCCCCATGTTCGATCCCCCGTCGCCTGTCCCCACGCAAGGGGAGTCGGCTCTGAGAGCCAAAGAGTACCGGAGAGCTTCGTCCAATTCCCGATAAGGTCTATCTCGAGTGCCTTCACCCGGCTCGGACACCGAAGCGTCTACGTAAATATCCCCAGCTTTCCAGCCGCAGAAACGCGGATCGTCCTTGATGTTTCCCGCCCCGGGCCACACTTGCGGTCCTTCAATGCACGAATACGTGAACAGTGGAGAAGCACCTTGCTCCAGACCCACCGAACCCGGAAGGTTATTGAAAACGATACAGCTTCTCAAACGAGGTGAAGAGCCGGCGTCTGCAAAAACAGCCGCTCCCCCTTCGCCTGCTGTGTTTCCGACGATCGTACAATGTGAAAGAAGAGGCGAAGAGTTGCGGCAGCAGATTATTCTCCCGCCGGAGGCGACGTTTCCGCGCACCACGCAGTTTTCAAACACTACGGCGCCCGTTCCGTGTATGCAGACAACGCCCTCCCCTTTCCAGGTATTGACATTGTATTGAATAACGCACTGCGAGAAGGAACTTTCCGATTCAGAGATCTCAACAGCACGCGACAGATTGCGTGAAATCGTTGTATTCCTGATCCGGGCGGAACTGCGGAAGATACGAATTCCGCAGCCGGTGTTTCCCTCAACCACACAGTCGCTCACCAGAACCGAAGGTGTCTCATAGAGTTTAAGGCCGCTGCCGTCTCCATCCACAATCAAAGAGCTTTCAACTCTAAGCTCAGAAGACATATTCGCACTGATTCCAGTGGCAGACGATTTGCCTTCTTGCCGCCTTATTTCGCATTCCCGCACCGTAACCCTGCTATCGCGTTCACACAGTATTCCGATCCCTACGTTCTGCTCTATCGTGCTGCCTGAAACCTCAAGGCCGGCACCCTCGGCGCAAAGAATCGTCCCTTTATCGCCCCTGGTCTCCGTATTCCGGCTGATAAGGCAGTCTGAGATCAAAACCTGCGAACCTGGCCCGCAGTAAACACCCGATCCTCCGGCATCGTCCCCTTGGTTCTCCGTTATGACACAACGAGTGATTTCCGGCGCCTCGCCGGAGCTTATTCTCACGCCGCCCGATCGCCCGCCGCTGACGGTAAGAGAGCTCAGGCTCTCACCCGATCTCAGACCGAAAACAGTACCGTGCACGGTCGTGGATTCCGCTCCGGATCCGAGAAGAGATACGCGGTTGCTCAGAAGAAGATCCTGAATTTCGTAAACACCCGGCATGAGGTGCAAGACCCTACGAGTGCTTCCGGCACCTTCACAGCCCTCTTCGAACGCACCTATGGGCCCACCGTCGCTCCCGGCTGTAAGACACGGTGAGTCCTTCGAAAGCGAAAACTCAAAGAACAGGGCCGACTCCAGATCGCTGAAAGGGTGCTCGGGGGTACCGTCGCCCCCGGGGGCGGCCGAAGAATCGACATACGCTTCTGCAAGATCTCCCCAGCCGCAGAAAAGGGGGGCGCTGTTGAAGTTTCCTTCGCCGGGCCAAATGGATTCTCCTTCGATACAGCAGAAGCTCGCATCGACTGCAGAGCCCTCCCAAAAACCGATGGCGCCCCCGGCATTGTTCCAAACGATACTGTCCAGAAGCGTGGGGTGGGCCCGGCTGACTGCAAACAGTCCGCCGCCTCCTCTTGCAGATGCGTTTCCGGCCACCGTGCATTTCCGGAAGAAGGGAGTAGAGTCAGAAGAGCAATAAACGCCGCCTCCCCAACCGTCCTTAGCCGCGTTTCCCGCGATAAGGCAGCTCTCAACGGTAAGAGATCCCCTACCGTCGACGGCCAAACCACCCCCGGTATACCCCGCCGAATTATTCATGAAGCGACATGACTTGACTTCGGCCTCACAAAGGTCGAAATACCCTCCCCCTCCAGATTCGCCGGCCGTATTCTTCGAGACAGTGCACTCAACGAACGTGCCTGAAAAACCGTAACCACAATAGATGCCGCCTCCGTTGGACTCAGCCTCGTTTCCACTTATAATGCAGCGCACAAGGGTCGCCTTCCCTGAGCTCACAATCGCTACTCCCCCTCCCGCGTGCGCTTGATTGGAGACAATGCGGCAACCGACGATCCTGGGCGATGCGTCTTCTCGAATAAGGATTCCGCCACCCAGAGAAGCTCCCTTTCCGCCTGTCAGGGTGAATCCCTCAAGTACGGACGCTTCACTCTCCCCGTTCTCAAATACGATCACAGAGCCTCGGCCACCACCGAGTTCTTCGGACATTCGTATTGTGGTGACCTCAGGCCCGTGCGTGCTCCTTACCACGAGATTTTTGACCGGAGGACTTCCAGGCGAATCTGGATCATGGAGGCGATTGAAGTCCAGAGATTCCGTTATTATGTACTCCCCGGGCCACACCAGGATCGTATCTCCGTCGGAAGCAACATCAAAAGCACTCTGGATTTCAGTGAAATCCGCACCTCCGTGAACCGAAACCGTTATCGTTCCGGCCGCCGTAAGGGAAGCGAAGGAAATGAGAAAAGCGGCAACGTGAAAAGCTCTTGTTTCCCGCATAACCTGCCTCTTACCCGAGAGGTTTCCTCTTCTCCTTGAATTCCGTCTCTTTACATTAGGTTCGAAAGTTCATTATAGTGAAGCGGTGGATTTAGTCAAAAGGCTTTTTGGTTAAACCCAGGAGGCATTATGCTTTTGACTCTGATCGTAGCGGTTTTGGGGACGCAAGCACAAACTCCTTCGGCCGGATCCGAATTTGATGCAGCTCCTTTCGGCCAGATCTGGCACTTTAGCGATCAGGGGCTTGATTACGGAGTTTTCTGGGAGGACAGCCGCGATATCTACCGCCTCGAGGTTACATTCGAAGGCAAGGTGCCGGAGGACCTACACATCGAGTACTGGGTTTCCCAGTGGCCTCTGCGCAGACCGCCGCGCGATCGGCCTTCAGGAGCGGGAAGCTCGGGCTGGCTTGACCTGGGCGATTGGCACCGCGGCAGGTGGCGGCGGGCGGACACCTCTCTGAAACGCACGGGCTCCACCTGTATTTTCACGTTCAGGCCCCTTTCAAGAGAAGAATTTCCAAAGCTGAAAAACTTTCCGGTCACGTACAGAAGAACTCTCAAGATCCGCGTTGTAGGCTCTTCTCCGCTGCCGCCTGTCAAAGCGTTCAAGGCTTTCACCGACTCGACTTGGGAGAAGACACGGTTTGTCTTTCTTTCGGGCGGCGGGCAAGTTCCCTCAAAGGTGGAAGTCTTCAACGGCTTTACGCTTTCTGTTTCAAAGGAAGGTCAAGGAGCCTTGCGCGGGGAGATCCTTTACGCCCGAACCAAGCGCTGGTACTGTTTCGACGAGACGGTCGTCACCCTCAGACTCGGAGAGAATACGTTTTCCTTTGCAGTTCGAGATCTGCTCAAAGAACCTTACATTTACCTTCCCGACTTCAACTTCCTGGTCAAGAGGCCCGAGGTGCCGGTCACATTGACCGAAGCCCGCACCGAGTGGCTGGCCCGACGCGGCCGTTCGATATACCGGCGCGTTTTCGAAGCCCCGGAGCAGACCCTTACCGGAGCCTGGAACGACACACCGCCCAAAACCCCACATGATATGCCGCTCAGCTTCCCCGGCACCCGACAGCACTTCCGCATAGACGAGCTCGGTAGAATCTCCTGTCATACAAATTGGATAAGCCGCTTGCGTGGTAAAGATACGAATCGCTGTTTATGGAAAGGACAAACAATCAGGTACCGCTTGGGAGTACCGCAGCGGGTTGTCGAGGAGAGAACTCTTCGCGAAGGTTGGCTTCCCGTTGTCACCGCCTTATGGCGTAAGGGGCGTACAACAGTCCGGCAGACAGCTTTTGCAGCTCCTCTCAACGGCGTGCCTCCTGAAGGATCTTCCATATGGGCCGACGATACCATGGTCTGCTTCGTTCGGCTCGAAATAGAAAATCCACAGGCCCCGATCAAAATTCCCATTGTAATCGAAGATGCGGCCGGGCCTCAGAAGCTCAAGCTGAAGGGGAGCCTCATTCAAGCGGTTTATAAAGCACAAGCGGTTCCGCGCGCGTTTCTCAAAGCAACTGCGGCGGACAAAAAGGGTGAAATACCTCTTGAGTTAAGCGGGCAGGAGGAGAAATCCGGCCTGCTTCTGCTTGCCCGGCCGCAGGCGGCCGCGTGCATCAGGGTCGATTTCGTGATCCCTTTTGTTACGCTGAGAACTGAAGGGGAGCTGCGGCTTCTGGGGCGGCTTGATTTCGACCGCACGCTCAAGCTGGTCGAGGATTACTGGAAAAGGAAGCTGGAGGGCACCTGTCTGATCACAACCCCCGAGCCGATGATCAATGATTTTTACCGTGCTTACCTCACGCATGTCCTCATCAACACGGAGCGTGAAGTCGGTGTCAGCGACCGCTACATGGCGAAGGTCGGCACTTTTTACTACGGCGTCTACAGCAACGAATCCTGCATGATGATAAGCGAGCTCGACAGGCGGGGGCTCCACGAGCTTGCGGCCCGCGCGCTTGAGACATTCCTTTACTATCAGGGTACCGTCGCGCTTCCCGGCGACTACTCGACCAAGGAAGGAATCTTCTACGGCGCAGGCGGTTACGAAGCCGGGGGCTATAACCAGCACCACGGTTGGGTGCTTTGGGCGCTCGGTGAGCACTACTTCCTCACCGGGGACAAGGTGTGGCTCCGGCATGCAACACCACACATTCTCCGAGCTCTGCGCTGGATCGCAGCCCAGAGAAAACGCACCGATCGAATCGCAAGCACCTGCCCGATCCGCAGAATCGAGCGCGGCCTGCTTCCCCAGGGAAGACTTGAAGATATCGGTGACTGGCGCACCTGGCTTTCAACTAACGTCTTTACTTGGTGGGGAATGAAACGTGCGGTTCAGGCGCTCCGTGCCTGCGGCCACCCTGAGGCCGGCCGGTGGGAAAAGGAAACAGAAGACTACGGCAAGGCTATTCTGGAAGCTTTTGGTGAGGCACGCAGGCGCTCTCCGGTTGTTAAGCTGAGGGACGGATCGTTCATCCCGCATGTCCCTCCTGAAGTCCACCGGAGAGGCCGCACTTTCGGCTGGATAACAGAGACCCTCGAAGGCGCATTCCACATGGTCCGTTGCGGCCTTATTCCCCCGGACTCGCAGCTTGCAACCTGGATTCTCAAAGACTACGAGGACAACCTCTACCTCTCAAAGCAGTTCGGGTACCACCTTGAGCCGGAACGTTTCGAACGCTTCTGGTTTTCACACGGCGGAATATCCATGCAGGCTAATCTGCTGCCCAGCGCGCTCCCTTACCTGTACAGGGACGAAATCAAACATTTTTTGAGAGCATGCTTCAATGCCTTTGCAGTGAGCTACTTTCCTGATACGCGCATGATGACCGAACACGCCCTCCCTGAAATAGGAAGCTGGCGCGGTGATCATTTCAAGGCATCCGATGAGGCGAACTGGTGCCAGCTCCTCAGGCTTATGTTTGTACGCGAAGCGGGCGAAACGCTCCTTCTGGGACAGGCGATCCCGCGTGCCTGGTTCAAAGGCGGAGAAAAATTCTATATCAAGAATGCAAGGACGACGTTCGGCACGATCTCGGTCACGTTCGTACCGGGCCGCAATAAGGTCAGAGTTCTCATCGAACCTTCTTTCACGGGGCCGCCTGCTGAGGTAATTCTGCGCGTCCGTCACCCGAGTCGCAGGCCGCCCGTGCGGATCTCTGCACAGGGTGTGCGTTTCCAAACGCGGCCCGGGAAAGAAGAAATCGTATTGCCTCCTTTCAGCAGACCTCTTCTGGTTACTTTCGAATACTCCTCCGGGCACTAAGTCTTTCCCTCCGCGTTGCCTTTCGAGTCGCAAACTTCGCTCCCAGAATGCGACTCCGGGTTGCATTCTGCGACACAGTTTATCAAACAGCTTGCACAGGAAAGCTCAAGAAGATATCGATCAGGAGCTTTAACCCTTTGCAGCTCAGTACTTTACGAGTTCTCTTATGCCGGATCCGCTTTGCGGTACGGGTTTTGCTCAGCAAGGATTCAACTTCAGAAGGGCCCCAAAAGGAAACATCGGGCGAAGAGCACTGGAGGCACATTATGAGAATCGCTTTTACAGCGCGCGGCGAGGACTTGAGCGCCCCTTTCGACAGCCGGTTCGGCAGAGCGCAGAAGTTCGTCGTCTTCGATGACCAAACCAAGGAGATAAGCGTTGTGGACAACCGCCAGGGGGTTGAGGCGGCACGCGGCGCAGGGATTCAAGCTGCGGAAAAACTCGCTGATCAAAACGTCGAATGCCTTGTCACCGGCCACTGCGGGCCCAATGCGTTCCGGGTGCTTTCTCAGGCCGGCATCAAGGTCTACTACACCGAGGCTTCAACCGTGGGAGAAGCGCTTGAGAAATTTCAAAACGGGCAGGTCACCGAAGCTTCAGCCCCTGATGTGGGCGGGCACTGGAGATAAGTCCTGGAAAGCAAAATGGTAATAGCGGTAGCTTCGGGCAAGGGTGGAACCGGGAAGACAACCATAGCTGCAAATCTCGCCTGGGTCGCTGAAAAACCCGTTCAACTTCTTGACTGCGATGTTGAGGAGCCCAATGTACACCTATTTCTCAACGGGCCTCCCGAGAACGAGACCTTCGTTACCCTTCCCATTCCTCAAATCGATGCTGAAAGATGCAACGGCTGCGGGGAATGCAGCCGGTTTTGCTCTTTCAACGCAATTGCGGTCGTCAAAGGCACACCGCTTATATTTCCCGAGCTCTGCCACGCCTGCGGCGGCTGCGCCCGGGTTTGCCCTCAGGGTGCAATCAGCGAAAAAGAAGAAAGAATCGGCGCTGTACAAGAACGCCGAGTCGGCGGCATACACCTTGTGACCGGCCTCTTGACCGTAGGACTATCCCTTGCACCACCCGTTGTACGAGCTGTAAAAGCGCGCAGTGATCAAGACATGCCGGTTGTTTTGGACGCCCCGCCCGGAACCGGTTGCCCAGTCGTCGCAGCACTCCAGGGCGCCGACTTCGCTTTGCTTGTTACAGAACCCACGCCTTTCGGGCTCCACGACTTGCGGCTTGCCGTGGAACTTGTCCGCAAGTTGGAAATCCCTTTTGCCGTGGTCGTAAACCGAGTCGGGATAGGAGATGAGCGCGTACACCGGTTCTGCAGCGACGAAGGCATTCCGATCTTCTCTGAGTTCCCTGATGACAGGCGCGTTGCAGAGGCCTATTCGCGAGGAAAGCTCCTTGTTGAGGCTCTCCCGCACTGGCGCCCGCTTTTCGTGGATCTGTGGAAGAAAATCGAAGCAGCAACAAGAAGCTGAATAAACTCCCTCGGCTTTGCCGGGACCGAAACCATGTCCAAAGAACTTGTGATACTCAGCGGTAAAGGCGGCACGGGAAAGACAAGCCTATGCGCGTCGTTTGCCGTTCTTGCAGGACGCTCTATTTTGGCTGACTGCGACGTCGACGCTCCGGATCTCCACCTCCTTCTCTCCCCCCGACCAAAAGAACGCCACGAATTCCTCGCAGGCTGGGAAGTTTCCATTCGAGAGGAAGAGTGCACGGGCTGTGGGCTTTGCAGCGAGTTGTGCCGGTTCGAAGCGATCGAGCCTTCACCCGGCGGGGCTTTTCACATTGTGCCGCTTTTGTGCGAAGGCTGCAGAGTATGCGCGCATTTTTGTCCTGCACGTGCCATTGATGTCACTGAGGCGCTATGCGGTCAATGGCTGCTTTCGGAGACCCGCTGCGGACCGATGTTTCACGCCCACCTGGAGGTGCCGGCTGAGAACTCAGGAAAACTCGTTACTCTTCTGAGACAGAAAGCCGCCGCCCTGGCAGAGGAGCTGGGCGGGCTGAACATACTGGTAGACGGACCTCCCGGAATCGGCTGCCCGGTGATCGCTTCGGTATCAGGGGCTGATGTACTCCTGGTAGTCACCGAGCCTACCACTTCGGGTCTTCACGACTTGGAGCGGGTTCTTAAGCTTGCTTCGCACTTCGGCGTTCCGGCTTCGGTGTGCGTCAATAAATGGGATCTCAACCCCGAGCTTACAGAGGAAATCGAAAAGCGCACGCACCAGCGTGGAGCTGAGTTTGCAGGCCGAATCCGCTACGATCCGGCCGTAACCCGCGCACAAATGGAACAACGCGCGATAGTTGAAACTGACGCGCCTTCGGCCCAAGACGTGCGTTACGTTTGGGAAAAGCTGATAACTCAGCATGATCTTTGATTTCTGCAGAACAGTTGCGACAAACGACGTTACGCTTCAGCGAAAATTTTTCACAAGGAGGTCTTCCGGTATGAGGATCGCAATTCCACTTGAGGGGGGACGCTTGGCCCCGCACTTCGGCCGTTGCGAAACTTTCGCGATCATGGAAGTGGATCCGGTTGAGAAGAAGCTGCTGAGCCGCTCGGACTTACCCGCGCCGCCGCATGCCCCCGGGTTGCTTCCCGCATGGCTTTCCCAGCAAAAGGTGGACACTGTTATTGCAGGCGGCATGGGGGTAAGGGCTCAAGCGCTTTTTGCAGACCAGGGGATCGAAGTTGTACTGGGCGCTGATTGCTTGGGGCCCGAGGAATTGGTGGAGCAGCTTCTAAACGGTACGCTCAACCAGGGCCAAAATCCCTGTGATCATTGAAGGGCCGAGGCGGTGGGTACCCAAAGAAGCGCAGGCCCGAATGCTGAAAACACTCTTCGTATAACGGTTTTAGTTGACAACAAAGCCCGGGAAGGCCTGACCTCCGAACATGGGCTTTCTCTGTGGATCGAAAGCAGGGAAGGCAATCTGCTTTTCGATACCGGCGCAGGTGCGGCCCTGCCCTTGAATGCGCAAGCTTTGGGTATTGATCTTTGCAGCGCTTCAGCACTTGTTCTGAGTCACGGGCATTATGATCATACAGGAGGTGTGACCTACGTTCTTAAGAAGTGCCCCGGCATTCAAGTTTATTGCCATCCCGCACTTGCCGTGCAGCGCTTCAGCCTAAGGAGAGGTTCCCCCAAGCCGATTCACATTCAGCAGCCTGCAGCCTCCCAGCTACGTTCCCTTGTACCCGACCGGCTGATTCTCTCAAGTAAGCCGACCTCGATTTTTGAAAACGTCGGGGTCACCGGTTTCATACCCCGCCACACCGATTTCGAAAATGCAGGCGGACCGTTTTACTTTGATAAGGAAGGCACCAGTCCCGACCCGGTCGAAGACGATATGGCACTTTGGGTCCAAACCGCCTGCGGGCCTGTCGTTTGTGTAGGCTGCTGCCACGCCGGCTTGATAAACACCTTAAGAGCTGTTGAAAGCATAACAGGAGCTCCTCGAATCCGTGCGGTCATAGGAGGTTTCCACCTGAGGGATTCATCTGAAGAAAGGCTCCAAAGGACCGTCCGGGAGCTTGAGAAGTTTGATCCCGAGCTTATTGTGCCTTGCCACTGTACAGGCCGGAGGGCTGTTGCGTTATTGAAGAGTAAATTCGGAGATAAAGTGGTGGAAGGCAGCGCAGGGCTCACCTTGGATATACGAGCCGGCTTCCAGCCTACAGGCCCGCGCCCCGATTTTTGATTTGCAATTTCCCCCGAATCGTGGTCACCATAGCCAAGTGAAGAGAATACCGCACTTTTGCGCGCAGAAGGGGGAAATCAAGTGCCTTGGTGCGAAGGCGGCAGAGTCCAAGACTCATACAAGCATGTGGTAACAAGACTTCAGCTCAAGTGCTGAAGGGCACGGCGGGCTCGGGCAATACGCGCTTGATTTCACCGAGCCTGTAGCCGAAGCCCGGGCCGCGGACTGTGGAAAGATCCACCCTTCCTTCCCGCCTCCTGTACAGCCCCGGGTGCACTTCAGCTTCCGGAAGTGAAG
>CAZGYL010000112.1:0-11052 GCA_964529985.1 uncultured Planctomycetia bacterium
CGCATACCCGGCCTTCCGTTCGGGGGCAAAACAGGGACTGCCAAGAAATATAAGGCTGAAGCCGGCGGCTACGCGCACAAACGCTGGTACACGGGCGGTTTTATAGCGCATGTGCCGGCGGACGATCCCAGGTACGTTATCGTTGCAAAAGTTGATGTGGACAGGCACGCGCTCGCTGAAAGGCATTTGTATTACGGGAGCTGGACAGCCGGGCCGATTGTGAGGAAAATCCTTTGTACTCTCTTCCGGCCGGGAGCGCTTTAGGACTTCCGGCCGCAGGTGAAGAGAAGCGTGAAGAAAAGAGACTGAGGAAAAGGAAAGGGACGGGCCATGCGTATCGCTCGGCTCGAGGACGCTGCTTTGGATCGCTCCGGGCGGAGTTGCGGCATTACGCTGAGCGAATTCCTTCGCTGGCTTCGAGGCAGGCGTGATGTACGCTGCGTAGGAGTCAGCCGGGACGTGACCGTAACAGGCCTGACGGACGATTCACGGCAGGCCAGACCGGGTGACCTTTTTATAGCGGTTCCCGGGGAAAGTGTGGACGGCCACCGGTTCATCGAAGACGCTGTCGCCCGCGGCGCAGTGGCCGTTCTGGCGGAGCGGCCCGTGCGTGCGCCCGTACCGCAACTTGTTATCGAGCGGACGCGGGAGGCGGCTGGTGAAATCGCGTCGTACTTCTGCGGGGATCCGTCCCGCCACCTCAGAGTGGTCGGAGTAACAGGCACGAACGGGAAAACTACAACAGCAATGTGCCTCTGGAGGATCTTCTCCGAGGCGGACGGGGCAACCGCCGGGCTCCTGGGGACGATCGAGAACGTACTGGGCGCAGATCCTGAAACAGGCCGTCCCGTAACCGAGACACCGCTTACAACCACTCCGGGACCTGTCTACTTGCACAAAGCTTTCCGCAGTATGGTCGATCGCGGCTCGCGGTCGTGCGTCATGGAGGTCTCCTCGCACGCTCTGGTTCAGAAGCGGACTGCGGGTGTGTCATTTGCTGCGGCGATTCTGACGAACATAACCTCGGATCACCTCGATTATCACGGAAGCCTTGAAGCGTATCGTGAGGCGAAGAGCCTGCTTTTCAGATCTCTTGACCGCGAGAGCTTCGCGGTCTTGAACGAATGCGATTCGTCCTACGGTTTTCTGCGGTCGGTGACCAAGGCCGTGGTTATTCCCTACAGCTTGGAGCGGGGCTGGCCCGGCGTGCGCCGCTGCACTGTTTTCACACAGGGTGAGGTTTCGATTGAGATCGAAGACGCGCAAGGCGGTGCCGCCGTGAGAGCTTCCCTTTTCGGCAAGCACAATGCCGAGAACTTGATGGCCGCCATAGCCTGCGCGCGGGCCTTCGGAATCCAGTGGCCGGTGATCGAAAAGGCTCTCCGGGAGATCAAACCACCGCCGGGACGTCTTGAGGAGATCCCCGGTCCCGGTTTCCGAATCTTTGTGGACTACGCCCACACTGCTTCAGCTTTGAAGGTGGCGCTTACCGCTTGCCGGTCGGCGTGCCCCAACGGGCGGCTCATTGTGGTTTTCGGTTGCGGCGGCGACAGAGACCGCACCAAACGACCTTTGATGGGCCGCACTGCGTATGAGCTTGCAGACATTGTTTTTGTAACGAGTGACAATCCCCGCACTGAGAGACCTCAGGCGATAGTGGGGGAGATCCTGCTCGGGATGCCGAAAGAGGATCCCAAGGTCCGGGTGGAAATAGACCGGGCCGAGGCGATCAGGCGGGCGCTTGCAGAAGCTGGACCCGGAGATGCGGTGCTTGTGGCCGGCAAAGGTCATGAGACGTACCAGATCCTCGGGCACCTTCGCGTACCGTTCGACGACCGTGAAGTCGTGCGCAACTGGCTGAAGGAGGCCGGCCATGCATGCTGTTGAACTCCAAGCGATCGGCCGGTCGTTGGGCCTGCAGCCCGTAGGTTGCGCAGGGTGCGCCGTCGGTGTTTCGATCGACAGCAGAAAGGTTGTGCCCGGCGCGCTGTTTGTAGCTCTTCAGGGAACCAAGACCGACGGAAGCCGCTTTGTGCATGACGCTTTCAAGCGCGGTGCCGCAGCCTGCATCGTGGCCCGCGGGAAGGTTCCTCCGGGTGTGCCGCGCAGGCGTGTGTTTGAAGTGGAAGATCCGCTTGAAGCTCTCGGCAGGGTGGGGGCTTTGGTGCGCCGAAAACTCGCCTGCCGCATTGTCGCTGTAACCGGAAGCGTCGGCAAGACGACCACAAAGGAGCTTATTGCAGCGCTTTTGAGCGTGCGTTTTCGAACAGCGAAAGCTCCTGCGAGCTTCAACAACAACTTGGGCGTTCCTCTTACTGTTTGCAACACCCCTGCAGAGGCTGAAATCTTGGTCGCTGAGCTCGGTGCCAACGCTCCGGGAGAGATCGCTCACCTTTGCGGAATACTGAGGCCTCATGACGGAGTTGTTGTAAACGTCGGACCGGTTCACCTTGAGGGGTTCGGCACTCTGCAGGGCGTTATAGAGGCCAAGTCCGAACTTGCAGGTGCTTTGCCGCGGGAAGGGACGCTTTTCCTGCCGGTTGACCTTCTCGGGAGGCGGCGCTTCGAGGAGAAGGCACGCTGCGAAATCCGGCATTTCGGCCCTGGAAGCGCAGTGGCGGGGCGCATCGTAAAGCGCTGTCAGGGCGGGGTCGTGCTTGAGCTTGAGGGGCTCGGGCGGCTTAGAGTGCCGGGCTGCGGCAAACAGCACTTGGGAGCCCTGCTTGCCGCTTGTGCGGTTGCAATACGATTCGGGCTTACGCGGGAGGAACTTCAGGTAGGTTTTGAACGCTTCTCTTCAGCGCCCCTCAGGTGGCAGGTTGAGGAGGCTTGCGGGATCAGGTGCATCCTTGATTGCTACAACGCCAACCCTCTCAGCATGCACGCAGCGCTGGAAGAGCTCAGAGATACCGAGCAGCCCGAGAGGGTCGTGGTCGTGCTGGGGGATATGTACGAGCTGGGCCGGGAATCAGCACGCTATCACAGGGAGTTGGGCGAATCGCTTGCCCGCTTTGGATTTCGTGAGATTTTACTTGTCGGCGAGGCTGTGGAAGAAACTCTGAAAGCCTACAAGAGGTGCGGAGGATCCGGAGAGCCCCGGCTTTGCGCTGATCAGAACGCCCTGCTTTGCGAGCTGGAGCGTTTGGTTCGTTCAGGTGACCTGGTTTTCTTCAAAGCTTCGCGGGCTGTGGCGCTGGAAGAAGCGGCCAGGCGGTTCCTGAAGGAACGGCGCGGCCGGAAGCGACAAGCTGGGCCCGCGCGCGGACGAAAGTTGGAGGCACTGGAGCCGACATGACCCGGTGAGGGGGGGAGCGCTTGTGCTCGGCGCTCAAGCAGCCGGGTCATGTCGGCCTTTCTTGACAAAAACGGCCGGCGGGCCGATCGAGGCGTCGGAGGAAGTATGGAGAATTTGCTTGCGGCGGTAGGTGGCCTTGCAGGAGAGCGTCTGCCTCAGCCGGCGCTCCGGGCTTTCGGCGCTGGAGCGACGGCTTTGGTGCTGACACTGCTTCTGGTGCCGATCTACCTTCAGGTGTTGCGGCGGTTGCATGTCGTGGACCGTGGAGAGAAAGGGGACTCGGAGCGCCTCGATCAACTGCATGCTTCAAAACGCAGCACGCCCACTATGGGGGGAGTGGTGCCGCTTGCTGCCATGGGTGCGGCTTCTCTTCTCTGGTGTAAGCAGACCTTCCCTCATGTGTGGATCGTGCTTGTGGGCGGGCTTGCCGCAGCGCTTGTGGGAATGTGGGATGACGTAACCAAGCTCAGGCGGTCCGGGCACGGACTTTGGCCGCGCGAAAAACTGCTGCTCCTTTTCAGTATCGGGCTCGGGGCCGGCTTGCTTTGCACGGGAGAGCTTCCTTCGTTCAAAGAGCATTGGCTTCCCTTTTTCCTTATTCCGGTTTGGGTGAGTTTTGTTGTTACGGGCACCGCCAACGCAGTGAACTTGACCGACGGCCTTGACGGACTTGCAAGCGGGTGTTTGGCCTTGGCGGCCGCCGGGTTGTCGGTCGGAGCGGCTGTGTACGGAAGCGTTGGGGGAGCGTCGGCACAGGCCGCTCAGGGTGCGGACATAAGTGTGGTGTGTGCGGCCCTTGCGGGTTGTTCTGTGGGGTTTCTGTTTTTCAACGCCCATCCGGCTTCCATTTTTATGGGAGATACCGGATCCCTGGGGCTGGGAACCGTTCTTGCGCTTTCAGCGGTCATCGCGCGCCTTGAGTTCGTTTTGCTGCTCTTAGGCGGCGTGTTTGTAGCCGAGGCTTTGTCTGTTCTACTCCAGGTGCTTTCGTTCCGCCTGTGGCGGAAGAGGATTTTTCTCATTGCACCGCTTCACCATCATTTTGAGTTCAAGGGGTGGCCCGAAACGGTCGTCACCCTCAGATTCTGGCTTGCTGGCGCTTTATTGACGCTTGTTTTCGTGGTGGTGTTCTTGTGAGCATGTCCAGCGCGAAAGCCGTGAGCAGGCCTGCGCTGAATTTCTCAGCGGTTGCAGCCGCTCTTGTGGCTCTGGGATTGGTAATGGTTTTCAGTGCAAGCTCCTACAGGAGCGTGCACGTAACGGGCGATCCCTACCTCTGGTTCGGCAGGCAGGCCTACTGGGCTGCTTTGGCTGTTTTATGTCTGATCTTGACAGCCCTGCCCGATTACCGCCGCATCCTGAAGCTTTGGCCTGTTTTCTTCACTGCGAGCATTCTCGGCCTTTGTCTGGTTTTCCTTCCCCCGATCGGCCGGCGCTACAACGAGGCGGCGCGTTGGCTCTCAATCGGCACTTACGTGCTGCAGCCTTCTGAGTTTGCAAAGCTTTCGGTCGTGATTTGCCTTGCGGGCTTTTTGGGTGAGAGGCGGAGCAGGGTAAACGATTTTTTTCATACGTTTGTGCCCCTGATGGCGGGTGTTTCCGCTTGCTTTATTCTCATATTGGTCGAACCGGACCTGGGAACCGCCGCTTTTGTTTTCGGACTTGCTCTCGTGATAATGTTGGTTGCGGGTGTGAGTGTATGGTACTTGGGGCTTGCTGGCGTGCTTGCAAGTCCGGCGTTCGCGCTTTTTGCATATTTTAAATGGGAAAAGATCATTGAGCGCTTCCGGGGGGTCGCAGACCCTTCGGCGAAGTATCAGGTGCTCCAGTCCCTGATCGCTCTTGGGTCGGGAGGCCTGTGGGGAAAGGGGCTCGGGGGGAGCACCCAAAAGATGGGCTTTTTGCCCGAGCCGTTCACCGACTTCATATTCAGCATACTGGGGGAGGAACTTGGATTCGTAGGCTGCGCCGCTGTTATTTTGCTTTTTGCAATGCTTGCGGTGTTCGGGCTGAGAATCGCTTTCCGAGCTCCCGACTTCGGCGGATTCCTTCTTGCTTTCGGCGCAACATTTTCGATCGTGCTTCAGGCGGTCATCAATATAGCCGTTGTAACCGGAAGCGCACCCACAAAGGGTATTTCCCTGCCTTTTGTAAGCTACGGAGGAAGCGGTTTGGTCTTGGCGTTTGCCGCTGTAGGGCTTGTGTTGAACGTGGCGTGGAGATCGGCCGGCGCGGCGGGCGCGGAAGTTGAGGTGGAGCAGGAGCACGAAGCCTTTGAGGACGAAGCGCTGAACGAAGACCGATTGGAAGAAGAACCGCAAGAGCAAGAACTCCAAGAAGAAGAATTCGAAGAAGAAGAGCCCGAGGAGGAAGAACCGGAGGGGGAAGAAGAACCGGAGGAAGACCGGCTCGCAGAGGAGTGTGAGGTAGAGGGCGGAGAGGAAGAAGAGCAAGAGGAAAAGGAAGAATCTGAGGAAATGCAGGAAGAAAACAGAGAAGCCCAGGAAGAGGACCGAGAGGAGCTGTCTGAAGTTGAAGAAGAGTCCGGGGAGGGTGAAGAAATCGAAGAGCAAGAGCACCCGTCCCGAACAAAGCTCGTGGAGAAACCCCGTGCACCGAAAAAGCTCCGTATTTATGGAAGAAAAAACCGGCGTTGAAACGGGTGGTCGGTCGCCCTCAGGCCGGGTTCCCGAGCGTCGCGTTTTTCGTGTCGCCTTTTTCTCAGGCGGCACGGGAGGCCATCTTACACCGGCCCTTGCTGTTGCAGAGGCGTTGAGGCGCGTGGATCCCTCCAGCGATCCTCTTTTCTTCACAGCGGGCCGTAAGGGCGAGCGGGCCCTGAGCTTTCCTCCCGGGACCAGGCGGTGGGAATGGGGGCTTCCTGCTCCGAGAAAGGCGCCTGTACGTTTCAGCTTCGGACTTGTGCGAAACGTACGTTTGCTGAAAAAGGAGCTCAAACGATTGCACGTGAGGTGCTGCGTCGGCATGGGCGGGTATGCTTCGGTTCCGGGTGTGCTTGCGGCCCGGGCATGTGGGATTCCCGTGGTTCTGCTCGAGCAGAACCGCATCGTCGGAAGAGCCAACCGGCTGCTTGCGCCGCTCTCTTCGTATCTCTGTACGTCATACCCTGACACAACCGGCCTGCCTGTCGGACGCCGCGCCGTCTGGACGGGCAATCCGGTGCGCACAGCTTTCTTGGAGCTGAGATCGAGTTTTACAACTCGGCCGGTTGACGGTTTGAAACAGGTACTTGTGCTTGGGGGAAGCCAAGGGGCCGCCGTGCTCGATCGGGTCATAACGGGAGCGTTGCCGAAGATCGCCCGGCTTCGCCTGCCGGTGCGTTTCGTGCATGCTGCAGGCCCGAGGTGGGAGGAAGTAGCGCGGGCTTACAAACGATGGAAGATACCCGCTCAGGTCGCGCCCTTTTTCAATGACATCGCCTCGCATCTTGCCGGTGCGGCGATAGCTTTCGCGCGTGCCGGGGGGTGCACGGTTGCCGAGCTGTTGGTCCTGGGGGTGCCGGCTGTTCTGGTGCCCTATCCGGCTGCAGCCGATCGCCACCAGCATGCGAACGCGCGATACGTCGAGGAGCACGGCGCCGGGTTGTACTGCGATCAGGAGCATTTCACTGAAGCGGGTGTAGTGGAAACGCTGTGCGAGCTTTGCCGCAATCCGCAGCGGTGGGAGGCGCGCGCTGAACGCGCCTGGAGGCTGGGCGTTCCCGAAGCTGCAGAACGTGTAGTGAAGCTTCTGCTTGAGCTCTCACGGCGAGGTGCCTCATGAAGCATTTTCTACGTCTTGCCTTGCTTACGGTCTTGGTTTTTCTGTGTATGTCGGCGTACGTACTTGTCCCTAGGAAGAATGGATCCCACCCGCAATTGCGCACCGCCCACTTCGCGCCCGAGCCCTTCGGACCCAGGCGGCTTCGAATCTTCCTGGCTCCGGAGCCTGTGGAGCGGATTTCAAAGGCTCGGGACAGGAAGGCTGCAAGGGCTGGTACGCCCGCGGCACCGGGTGAAGGCTCAAGCTCACGTTTGCGCGGTAAGCCCGGAAAGAAGCAAGTTGAGATGGCAGCGTCGGAAACACCCCGGAAACGCCGCAGCGCCGGGTTGGCAATTGCACGAGCGGCAGGAAAGCCGCAGACCGCGCGTAAGGTCGATCCCAGACGTGTTTATATTGTGAAGAAGGGCGATACGCTGAGCCAAATAGCTCAGAAAATGCTCGGATCGACACGGTTTGTAAAGGATATTTTGCGGGAGAATCCAGCCATCCGCGATGGCAACAAGCTGCGCGTGGGACAGGCCCTGGTCCTTCCGGTGGAGCTGACCGGCGCGGAAGAGGCACCTGAGGAAAACCGGGCTCACAAGCCGAAGAGCCGGGAAGCTCAGGTGGATTCGGAGCGGTTTATCGTCGTTACGGTGAGAAAAGGAGACACGCTTTTTGGAATCGCCAAACGCTACTTGGGATCAGGAGCAAGATGGCGTGATCTGCTCACTTTGAACGCAAATGCATTGAAAGGGAAAAAAGTACTTATCCCTGGTTTGCGCCTGCTGGTTCCGCGAAAAAACCAAAGTAAGAACAAAGCACAGGGAGGGAAGAGTGGGCGATCTTAAGGTTGGAGCGCCGCGTTTTGCAGGCGATACACAGCATAGGAACCGCGCGCCCGGGCGCTCTGTACAGCGGCATGGAGCAGAAGCGTTCTACAAGCTTGCGCCTGCAGGGTCGCACATTCATATGGTCGGAGTTGCCGGATACGGCATGCGCGGCCTGGCCCGCCTTCTTGCCTCAAACGGGTGGTCGGTGAGCGGTTCGGACAGCGCGGGCGGTGAAGTGTTCGAATCGCTGCGCTCTGCGGGCGTTGAATGCTACCAGGACCACCGGGAACTGAATGTCGCCTCGGATGTGCGCTGCATTGTTTACAGCGCTGCGGTCCCTGCCTCAAATCCTGAGTTGGCGGCGGCCAGGGAGCGCGGCATTCCATGCTTGAAGTATGCCGAGGCGCTTGCTGTGTACTGCAGGAGCAGGGAAGTTTTGGCTGTTGCGGGCACTCACGGAAAATCCACCACGACGGCCATGGTGGCTTACCTGCTCAGGTGTGCCGGCATGCAAGCTGGCTTTCTTGTAGGAGCGGATCCGGCCCCGGGCATGGCGGGCTTTGAATCCAACGCGGCGCCCGGTGATCCCATGGCCCTTGAGGCGTGCGAGTATGACCGCTCGTTTCTTAACCTCAATCCGCGCTGCTGCATCATTACGAACATTGAAAAAGAACATGTTGATTGCTTCGCAACCAGGCGTGCTTTGCTTGAAGCCTTCGGGACTTTTGTCGGTCGTGTGAAGCAACCGGGCTTGGTGGTGCTGCCCGCCGCTTTGGAGAAAGAGCTTGCCGGATATGTGCCTGACGGCGTGCGGCTTGTGACGTTCGGTCCGGGCGGGGCCTGGCGGCCTCTGCGTTGCGCTGTGCGCGGCGGAATGCGTTACATACAACTGCGCGGGCCGCACGGGGAGTCGATAGAGATAAAGTCCGGCCTTCCCGGGTCGCATAACGTCTTAAATGCTACGGCCGCCTTCGCCTTGATCGCTGAGTACTGCGGCCTTGCGGCTGCAACGCACGCTGCTTCGTGTTTCACCCGATTCAGGGGACTACGCCGGCGTTTTGAAGTTTTGAGCAGCCGCGGCCCCGTGATCATAGACGATTACGCCCACCACCCGACCGAACTTAACGCGACATTGAAGGCTGTCGGAGAACGTTTTCCGGGCAGGCGGGTAATCACGGTCTTTGAGCCTCACCAGCAGCGCAGGCTTTCTGCTTTTTCGGGCAGGTTCAGAAAAGTCCTGCGAAGGGCTGACTTGGTGTTGGTGGTACCGGTGTTTGCGGCCAGGGAGGAACGTGGAGATCCCGTGGAAGCAGGCAGGCGGTTCGCCGAGGCGCTGGCAAGGGATGGTACTGCGGTTGTTTTTTGCGCGAACTGGCTTGAAGCTCTTGAGACAGTAAACAGGGAGGCCCGGAGTGAGGACGTTGTGCTTTGTGCGGGAGCGGGGAACGTGACGCACCTCGCCGCTCGGCTTGCGGGGCAATCGGAGGAATAAGCGTATGGCTCGCAAGCGAAAGGTCCGGGTTCGCAAGAGAAGGTCCGTTGCCGAGAGACTGCGCACGCTTCCCGGCTGGAGCAAATCCTTCATCGGCGTTGCTCTGATAAGTGTGCTCATTGTGGCGGGCGGACAGGCTGCTCGAAGATACGCAGTTGCCGACGGGCGGCTTGTGATCCCGATCAAGTGGGCCGAAGTCTCGGGGCTCCCCGACTACCTGGATCCTTTAAGTCGAAGAGAACTTGCAGCGCCGCCTGAAGCTTTGCTGCCCGAGCGGGTGAACCTGCTTGACCGGACACCGCTTCTCAGGATCGCAAAGTACTATGAGGAGCACCCCTGGGTGGAGGCGGTTGAGTATTTCGAATATGTGTTTCCCGGAGCGGGAGGTCAGGGCGGAATCCGCGGATCCTTGCGCCTGGTTGAACCTTTGTGCCTGGTGGGGTGGGACTCCGACAGGCGCTTTTACTTCGTGGATGAAGCCGGGCGCAGGTTGAGCGGGCCGATCGAGCGCCCCCCGGATGGGAAATGGCGGTTCCCGGCGGTTTGTTGGGCTTGTAACTTGCCTCTTCCTCCACGGGGTATGGCATGGCGGGACGAATCTGTTGCACACGGACTCCACGTGGCCCGACTCCTCAAAGCAGAAGGTCTCATAAGAACTTACGCACATTGGGTGGCTTGGATAGATGTGACCGGAGTCGGGCGCTGGAACCGCAGCGAAGTGGCCCTTGTGACAGAGAACCGGGTAACTTTGCAATGGGGAAGAACTACATTGTCCTCAGCGAGAGGCAGGATTCCGGTGGCGCGGAAAGCGGAAAAGCTGGCCCGCTTAAAGGCGGTGCTGAGCGGCCGAGTGGTGGTGCCGGCGGGAGTGGAGTTGAACCTCTTCGAACCGCTGAGCCCGCAACTCAGGGAGCTGGGCTATCTGGAGAAGGGAAGACTATAACGCTGCTTACGGATTTCGGGGGAAAAGACCCCTACATCGGCGTTATGAAGGGGGTCATCCTCTCCATTGCTCCTGGGGCTGTGATTGTAGACCTGTGTCACGGTGTAGCTGCGCAGGACGTAGTTGAAGCAGGCTTTCTGCTTGCCTCAAGTTACAGCTATTTCCCGCCCGGTACCATTCATGTGGCGGTTGTCGATCCTGGTGTAGGGACCTCCCGGAGGATCCTCGCAATCAAAGCCCATTCATACGTTTTCCTGGTGCCGGACAACGGTTTGATCGCCTCTGTGGTTCCTGACCCCAAAATTGCAGACCTGATCGTGAGCGTGGAAAACGAGCGGTACTTCCTTAAACCTGTAAGCTCGACTTTTCACGGCAGGGACGTTTTTGCACCTGTTGCAGCCCACATTGCCAAAGGGGTTCCCCTTGAGGCTTTCGGGCCCGCTGTTGACAGCTTCGAGACAGGGGCATGCCCCCAGGTGACCGAAGTTGTTGAGGAATCCGGGGCGCAGCGCCTCGAAGGCACAGTGGTGCATGTGGACCATTTCGGGAATCTCGTGACCAATATACGGCTTCCGCCCGGCCGGGAGGTGCTTGAGGTAAGGTGCGGCGGGCAGAAGATATCGGAATTCGCCGGCACCTATGCGGCGGTACCGCCCGGGGAAGCCTTATGTCTGGTTGGAAGCAGCGGATTCCTTGAGATTTCAGTCAATCAGGGGCATGCGGCTTC
>CAZGYL010000113.1:0-10990 GCA_964529985.1 uncultured Planctomycetia bacterium
CGGATGTATTTGTCTTTGCAGAACTCGCCGCTGCCGATCACAAGAACCACGGCCTCCTTGGGCTGCTCGAGCTTGGCTTTCTGGGGCTTTTCTTCTTCGGTTTTTTCGGCTTCCTTCTTCTTTTCGCCTTCTTTTTCTTCGGATTCTTCTTTGGGCCACTGGGGCACGTCCTTGCCTTCGTAAATGAACGGGAACTTACCGCGCAGCTGCACTACAAGCGGCTGGGGTTCGGCCCAGTCGGTAAAACTTTCCAGATCTCCCCTGCGCAGGTCGGGGCCGTTGGCCCAGAGGGCCATAACGGTTGTTGCTGAGGGATCACCGAACCACGACTTGCTCAAAGGCGACTTGACCAGGATCTCAGCCTCCAGATTCTTCTTCCCGAGCACATCGGGTGGATCAATGCGCAGAGCGACGGCCCAAGGAAACACAAGGTTGCTTATACCCCGCACCAAGGCGGAATCGCGCTTGAGCTCGGTCGCCATGGCCAACACATGCGAAGGAACGGATTCGGCTTGCTGTATGATTATGCGCCCCAACGGGGTGCGGGCCGGCCGCTGGGTGAGGATCACGCCGCATTGCAGCGAGTTCAGGGGACGGGCATCCAAACGCAGCCCCCAAGCGCCGAAAAGTTTTTCAAGACCCGTCGAAACGGGGGTGACCCTGAAAAACCTGTCGTCGACGTTGTAGCGGCTTACCAAAAAGATCGCGTTGCCGCCTGAGGAAACGAATTTGTTGATCTCATAAACCTGCCGGTCGTTGAGATCCTTCGGCTGCGCAACAATCAGAGTTCTTGTCTTTTCAGGAATCGGATCGTCTTTTGTAATCTTCGTCTCTTCGACCTTAAAAAGCTGCCTGAGGACCTGATCCTTCAATATCTGATACTCGTCTTGTTGATTCTGAGGCGGTGGGAAAGGTTGATTAGGCTGCGGCGGCGGGTTCTTTTTCGGCTGGCCGTCGAAGAACGCCACAACAGGCCGCTCTTCCTCGGGTATGGTAAGCTTCAGGATCCTGCTTGCCATCTCATATTCAAGGTTTTCAAGGGAGCGGTGGTCGGGGATGACTTCGCTCCGCTTCCCGAGGTAAGAAAGCTCTATCGCTGAGTAGAAGGTTCCGAATTTGACCTCGCTGCCGCGGATTTCCTGGGCCTGCATCCGCCTTATTCCGCGCTGCATGA
Source organism: uncultured Planctomycetia bacterium (assembly GCA_964529985.1). Taxonomy (GTDB): domain Bacteria; phylum Planctomycetota; class UBA8108; order UBA8890; family UBA8898; genus CAZGYL01. The sequence continues at coordinate 1,175 of CAZGYL010000113.1, forward strand.
ACTCATCGAGCACCTTCTCGTACTCGGAGCGCTTGCGCTTTCGGAACCCGCCGGTAAGCGGATCGAATTCCGGCGTTTCCTCTTCCTCGTACTTCTTGCCTGCGGCCTCAGCCGCCTCTTTCTTGCGCTTCTTGGCCTCCTCTCGTTGAGCGGCTATGCGTTTCGCCTCCTCCTCCGGGTCGACTACACGAAGGCGTATTTTCCCGGGCGGAGCGGCCAATTGGAGTTCCTTCAGAAAGTCCACGGTGTCGCGCCGTACGGTTTCAAATCCCGTGGGCACTTTCTTGGACACGTAGTAGGTGATGCTCACAATGTCCTTCAAGCGGCTGAGAATCCGCTTTGTGGCATCCGACAGGGTGTATTCCTTGTTCTCAGTCAGATCTATTCGGGCCATGCTCGAAGGAAGAGCGCCGATAAGAAGGTTCAGAATGACGGTTATCACAATGAGTATCACCACAAATGCGGCGCTCGTTGCGAGGAAGGTGGCTTTTCGGTTGCTCACGGCTCACCTCCTAGTACTTCTGCCGTTCGACGGCGATGTAGTTCAACAGCAAGGCAAGGGCGGTCATACTGAGGAAATAGATGACATCCCTCAGATCCAAGACCCCCCGGAACAAGTTACTCGTGTGGCTGAGAATCGAAAAATAGGCAAGAAATCCACCGACGCCGGCACCGCCGAAAAAGTCGTTGATTTCCTCAACGATCCATTCGATCCCCAATGCAAGAAGGAGCATTGAGCCTACGGCGGTCACCATGAGAGCGACGATTTGGTTTTCTGTAAGCGCGGAAACAAACGTACCGACTGCAAGAAGAAGAGCCCCCGAGAGAAAAGCGCCGATATATCCCGTCAGGATCTTGCCCCAATCAGGATCTCCCACGTACTCGATCGTAAGCGGAATGGTCAAGGTAAGCAGCAAGGTTATAAGGAGGATGGTCAGGCTCGCCAGGTATTTGCCGAGCACGATTTCGCTGCTTCTGAGGGGCATGGTCAGGAGGAGCTCGAGGGTACCGAGCTTCTTCTCCTCGGACCAAAGGCGCATGGCGATGGCCGCGGCGAACACTGCAAAGAACCACGGCAGAGTATGGAAGTACATCCGCATGGAGGCATCGCCTATCAGGAAGAAGTGGAAGAAAAAGAAGAACACAAACGCCATGAGCCCCAGAAACAGCATGATGAAGATATACGCGATGGGCGAGCTGAAGTAGGTCTTAAGCTCCCTGCGGTAAACGGTCAAAATGTTTCGCAGCATGGCGACCCCCTAGCCCCGGCGTGTGATCGTAAGGTAAACGTCTTCCAGCGATCCCCGTTCGACCGTCGATTCCAAAACGGCCCAACCGCGCTCCTTGGCCAGAGTTCCGACCAGAGCGCCCGGGTCGTCGTCTTTTTGAAACAGAGCGCGGAACGCGCACTGCCCGTCCATTGCCGTAACCTGAATGTCCTTAACCCCGTCCAGGCTCCGCAGTGCTTCCTCCACTGCTTGGGCCGGTGCCTGCAAGCGGCCGCGGAGCTTGATCCCTTGAAGAGTCCGGCGCGCAAGCTCCGGCGGGGTTCCGTCTGCAACGATCCTGCCGTCCTGAATTATGACGATCCGGCTGCAGATCGCTTCAATCTCCTGCAATATGTGCGTTGAAAAGATGACGGCTTTCTCTGTGCTTATGTCCCGGATCAGATCCCGGATCTCGATTATCTGGTGAGGATCAAGCCCGGTAGTAGGCTCATCAAGGACCAAAACCGGCGGATCGTGGATCAGCGCTTGGGCCACGCCCACGCGCTGGCGATACCCCTTTGACAGGGCGCCGCACGGCTTCTTCGCCACAGAGCGCAGGCCGATCCGATCGATCATGTACTCAACGCGCTTGGTGCGCTCTGCAGGGGGGATCTGCCGCGCCTGGGCTATGAAACGCAGGTATTCGTCCACCCGCATTTCGTCGTAAAGTGGAACGGATTCAGGCAGATAACCGGTCCTGCGCCGCACATCAAGCGGTTGCGTTACAACGTCGAACCCCTCAACCGTGGCCGTGCCCTCGTCCGGGATCAGGTACGTGGTGATAATCCGCATGGTGGTGCTTTTCCCGGCGCCGTTCGGGCCGAGAAAGCCGAGGATCTCCCCCTTTTGGACCGAAAACGACACGCGATCGACCGCCACGGTGGTTCGGAAACGCTTGGTGACATTCCGTACTTCGATCATGGGAGACTCCCTCTCTCAACCTGCAACCCGGGCTCCCGGGACAAAAGGCTGAAGCCGCGTAGGTTTAATAGACGCTCCGCAGGCGGAGCATGTAACCGAGAAGCCCGATCAGGTGCCGCAACTGGTTCTGTTTCTCAGGGAGGCGGCACTCAAAAGGCACCGAGTATAAATCACAAGAATAACCTTTTTCAAGCCTCACGTTTCTGCGGGCGGCCAGAGGCTCCGGTAAGCCGTTTCAGGGCTCGGCCCGCTTGATCTCCTCCCGTTCAGCCCAGACGGCCAGATCCTGTCCGAAGCGCTCGATACGCGTGACCTCAAAACCGAGGGCCTCACTCATTGAAGCGACTCCCCGGCCTGCGACGGGTGTAACCGCCCCGGCTCCGCCGACCACCTTCGGCGCTACGAAGACTAAAAGGCGATCCACAAAGCCACCGTCGAAAAAGGATCCCAGAAGCGTGCCTCCTCCTTCTACCAGCAGGTGCTGGATTTCTCGGCCGCCCAGGTCCTTGAGGAGTGCCCCGAGGTCCAGTTCCTCCTGCTGTTCGGGCAGGCAGACGGTCTCGATTCCGCGCGAGCGAAGAGCCTCAACTTCCGCTTTCCTTTCCTCTGCGGTGTAAACAATGACAGGCCCCTCACTAAGTGAGGAAAATAAAGCACAGTCAAGCGGAATGCGCCCGCGCCTGTCAAGGACAACCCGCAGGGGCGTCCGTCCGCCGCGGAGCCTGCATGTCAGGAGCGGATCGTCCTTGAGCACGGTGTTGGTGCCCACAAGAATCGCGTCTACCTGATTTCTCAGCCGGTGAACCGCCCTGCGTGCTCTCTCGCCTGTTATCCAGCGGGCTTGGCCGGTCTTCGTCCCTATCTTGCCGTCAAGCGTCATCGCCCATTTGGCTGTTACGAAAGGAATGCGGGCGGTAACCCATTTGAGGTAAGGTGCATTGAAGCGCCTTGCTTCTTCGATCAAGGGGCCTTCGCAAACCGTTACGCCGGCTTGGCGAAGCATTGCAGGCCCTTTGCCTGCGGTGATCGGATTGGGATCGGGGCACCCGAAGAAGACCCTTCGGATTCCAGCCTGCAAAATGGCAAACGCGCAGGGAGGTGTCCTGCCTGCGTGGCCGCAGGGCTCAAGGGTGACATAAAGGTCCGCACCCTTTGCCTCTGATCCCGCCCGGTTGAGCGCCTCGACTTCAGCGTGAGGGGCACCGCAGTGACGGTGATAACCCCGGCCTACGATCTTCCCGTCCTTAACAACAACCGCGCCCACAGCTGGATTGGGCCTGGTGCGTCCCAAGCCGCGCCGTGCCAGGCGGAGCGCCTCGGCCATGTACTTCGGGTCACCGTCCATCAGGGCTTTCACCGTCCGCCAGGCGTCCGTAGAGCGCGACCGCGGTGGCGTCGGTTACCGCGATGCGCCGCAGTTGCCCCACCAGGGCGTCGCCGGGAGGGAATATGACTATTTGACCGGTGCGGGTGCGGCCGGAAAAAAGTTCTGGATTCCGCGTGCTGGGGCCTTCCACAAGCACCTCAACCTCTTTCCCCACCGCACGGCGGTACAGGGCGAGGGCCTGCGTGCGGTGCACGGCAAGAAGCTCGTTGTTCCGTCTTTCCTTTACTTCCTTGGGCACGTCGTCTGGAAGTTTTGCTGCAGGGGTTCCAGGCCGCACCGAGTACTTGAAAACAAAAAGATTCTGATAGCCTACCTTTTCGACCAGGTCTACGGTTTGCTTGAAATCCTCTTCGGTTTCCCCGGAAAAACCCACAATTATGTCCCCGGCCAGCGCGAAGCCCGGAATGCGCTCGTAGCACTTCTCAACGATTCTCTCGTATTGCGTCCGTGTGTAGCCGCGGGCCATACGCCGCAGAATCCGGTCGGATCCGGACTGCGCCGGCAAGTGGAGTCCCTCGCAGACCTGTGGGATCGAGGCGACAGCCTCAATGAGCTCATCGGTCATGAAGCGCGGGTGGCTCGTTATGAATCGTATCCGGTCGAGCCCCGGCACTTCCGCAAGGAAGTAAAGCAGCTTGGCCAAATTCCAGCCGTTTCCCAGGCTTCGGCCGTAGGCGTTCACCGTTTGCCCCAGAAGTGTTATCTCGCGTACTCCGGTTTCAACAAGCTGCTCCACTTCCCGCTTGATATCATCCGGTGGGCGGCTGACTTCAGGGCCCCTGACGCGCGGCACTATGCAGTAAGTGCAATGAAGGCTGCAGCCGCGCATGATGGCCACGTATGCTTGCGCAGGCATTGAGTTGAGGTTCTTGCTGCGGCGATAGCTGACAAACCCTTCACCCACAGCGCAGACCGGATTCCCCGGAGTTGCGGCACTGAGAAGCTCTCCCAAACGGTGGAACTGCCTTGTTCCGCATACTACATCCACAAACGGGAAACGCTCCAGCAACGCCTCCCCATGTTCTTCAGCTATGCAGCCGCATACGGCGATTTTAAGCTGCGGTTTCTTCTGCTTCAGTTGCTTGTAACGCCCGAGTCTGGAGAAGAACCTGTCCTCTGCATGTTGCCGTACGCAGCAGGTGAAAAAGACGACGGCATCGGCTTCCGAAGGGTCGGCTGCGGTGCGGAAACCTTGCTGCTGGAGAAGCTCGCACGTCACTTGGGCATCGAGCTTATTCATTTGACAGCCGAATACCTCGGTGAAAGCAGCGGACAGTCTCTCCCCGCCCGCCGAACAGGATGCGGTTGAAGAAGCAGAGAGATCTTTGGAGGAGATCTTCTCGCCGGTTTTTCTCATACGGCCATAAGGTCCCGGTAAGAGTGCTGCGAAGCCTGAAGGCCGTTCCGCGGCCCCTATAGAACGGAGTATGCCACAGGCTCAGGCGGCGTGCCACCTTTGAGATCACCGGTGAGTATTTGCTCCGGCCCTCAGGAAGTGCTACACTCCTAAGGCGTTGCGATCGCCCGTCTGCGGGACGAACGCAGCGGCGGCGGCGCCCGGGTGCTGGGGGATACGGGCTTAGAAGCTCTGCGAGTAAGAGAGTTATGACCTGGCGATACATACCCCTGGACAGAAGCGTTTCCCGGCAAGTGGGCGACAGCTTCCTTCTCGGGTTTCTGGAAGCAGCGGCTCGAGAGGATCCTGATAACATCGAGGTCTTGGTTCAGCTTGGGGACTTATACAGCAGGCTGGGCAAAATCGAAGAAAGCCTCGCTGTTGATTTGAAGCTTGTAAGCCTTTGCCCGCAGGAGAAGGTTTTCCACTACAACCTTGCATGCAGCTATTCCCTTCTGAACGATTTGGATTCCGCGTTGCTCGCCCTGGAGAAAGCGTTTCTTCTGGGTTACGACGATTTGGAGCAGATCGAAACGGATGCCGATCTCGCAAACCTCAGGAAAGACCCTCGCTTCCGCCGGCTTATTCGACTTCACTTTAACCGGGAAGTGAGGTCTTGATATCCCGGAATCTGTTTGCGTAAACCCTTTTCAGCTCGACTTCCGGACTCACGAGCTCAGTGTCGGTGGGGCCGCATGAACCAAAGGCCGAGAAAGAAGCTTACCACGTACGCGCCTACTCCCGCGGTTACCGCAAGCTGGGATTGAGGCAGAAGTACGAGAAGAAGGGTTCCGCTCAACAAGAGCCCGTTTGCCAGCAACCCGAGGGCGACATGCACATTGAGGCGGTGAAGGCGTTTTTCGATTTGTTGCAATCCTTCGACTGCAATTTGAGCGCGCAGGGTGCCTTCGCGCGTCCGGCGCATTAAGTCGGCGACTGTAGCCGGGAAGTCACGCACGCAGGAGATCACCTCTGCAACATCGGCGCGGAGCTCCCTCACCAAGTTCTTCGGCTTCCACCTTTCATTAAGTAGCGCCTTGACATGCGGCGTGAGCTCTTGGACCACTGAAAAGCGCGGGTCGAGGTATCTTACCGTCCCTTCAAGCGTCACCAGAGCCCTGCCCAAAATAACGTAATGAGAAGGCAGGCGGATTCGGTAGCGGAGCAGGATGCCGAAAAGATCGTTTATAAGCGGCCCTATATCGATGTCCGAAAGGGGAAGATCGTAATACGGGTCGAGAAAATCAACAAGTTCGGCTGTAAGCTCTCCCAGATCGACATCTTCGCCCACGTAGCCGGCCTTCAGTATCTGCCTTGCAAAGAGGTGGTAGTCGCGCTGCACGACCGCAAGTACAAAGCCGACAAGTTCACTAAGGGCTCTCGGCCCGAGCCGGGCTACGGCGCCGAAGTCGATAAGTCCCAAGCGACCTTCCGGAGTGAGCAGTAGGTTGCCCGGGTGCGGATCGGCGTGGAAGACTCCGTGAAAAAAGATTTGATGGAAGATTGTCGCTGTCAGATCCCGGGCCAATCTCTTGCCCGCTGCCGGTTCGATCTGAGCCGCCTTCAAGGAAGGTCCCTGGAGGTACTCCATTGTCAGGACGCGGCGGCTCGAAAGGGACGGGAAAGGCTTCGGTATCCGTACAGGCTGATCTGCACAGTCGCGTGCAAGGCGTTCCAGATTGTGCAACTCGTGCCGGAAATCCAGCTCGCGCCAAATTGCCCGCTCAAAAGTCCTGACCATCCCGACCGGATCAATGGGAGCAAGCTCCTCCCTGTCGCCGAGGACTTCGGCAAGAAGGTGCAGGAGCTGCAGATCCTGCGCAATGGTTTTATGAACGTTAGGCCGTTGGATCTTGACAACAACCTGGGTTCCGTCGTGCAGACGCGCGCGGTGGACCTGCGCTACGGACGCCGAGCCCAAAGGCTTCGGGTCGACCGATCCAAAGTGTTTTTCCAGCGGGCCTTCAAGTTCTTGCTCAATTATGGGCCTGAGCTCCTCAAACGGCACAGGCTCGGCCTGGTCCTGAAGCCGGCTCAGCTCCTCAATATAAGCAGGCGGCAGGATATCGGGGCGGGAGGCGAGTAATTGCCCGAACTTAATGAATGTCGGTCCCAAATCCTCAAGAACGCGCCGCAGCCTCTGAGGTTGTGTGAGGGTGGGTGAGGGCTCACGCTTTCGGAAAAAGCTCAGGATACGTGCTGCAAAAGGTACGTGAATGGTGCTCAGGATATGCCCGAACCCATGCCTCGCCAGCACCATGAATATCTGGCGCAGACGCGGTATGGAACGCAGGGTTTGCCATGGACGCAGCACCGGTTCTCAGGCCTCCTCAATCGCGCGGTTTCGCCCGGCGGCCCACAGGCCCATGCACCTTTTCACGGATGCCTCACGCCGCTGTGCCGCAGAGCCTACTGCCTAGGGTCGGCGCGGGGTGGTTCTTCAGGTGGCGGCGGAGGGCCCGGAGAGTCGAACCTTTCGGGAGGCTGGTTCTCGCCCAGCAGGATTCGGCGCTCCAAAGTATCGATCCGCATGGCGAGATCGTTCACTCGGGCAACCAGCGAATCAAACGCGCTTTTTGAGACCGGTGTTACGGAGGCAAGCAGGGGAGCGATCCGCTCGACCAATGTGGTTACGATCGCTTCCTGCCCGTCGCGGCCTTTTGCAACGAGCTCATCAAGTATCTTCGCCCCTTGCTCCTTTGTGAGCTGCCCGGTCTCAACCAGCTGTTTGACAACCTCCTCAACCTTTTCGCGCGTGTAGAAAACTACTCCCAGACCCGCCAAAAGCATACGTCTGATTTGTTCGAGCACCACGGCTTCACCTCGTTTGTAATTGCACGATCCCGAAGATCGATCCCCGAAACAGTCCAGGTACTCTCAATTATCGGATTCCCCCGCCGGAAAGCCAGCCCCCTCAGGCCGTCCCCTTTTTTTTCTATCGGCAGAAGCGGATCATGCGGCGGAGGGGGTGATGGGGACTTCGGGAATGTCACCGGGAACTCATGCTTTTCCTTCGCCGCCTTTCTTCAGCGAAGGCAGCACCTGGGGAGCTGTGCTTTCCCCCCGGCCTGGGTTTCCGTTTGGAGGGCCCTCGCCGAGCACTCTGGCCACCTCCCGCCGCAAACCGGCCAGAACTTCGTTCAAGCCCGCGGCCTCGATTCTGTATCCGGCGGCCTTCGCATGCCCGCCCCCTCCGAAACTGCGTGCTATCGTGTCCACATCATACTGAGCCGGCCCTCGAAGGCTTACCTTCCAGCGATTCTCGTCCAGGCCGATGATAAGGGCGACTATGGCTGCGTCCTGAACCCGTTTGAGCTCATCGACTATCCCGTCGAGCTCTTCGTACTTCAGACCTCGCTTGCGGAGCTGGTCCAGCCTGATCGAAGACCAAACAAACCGGCCGTCGAACTCCCCTTGCACTGCGGCTAAGACCTCGCCAAGAAGCGCAGTGCGGGCAAGAGAAGAGTTTCCGGTAAGGTACCGGTGGATTTGCGACGGAGAAGCTCCGCAAGCGGCCAATTTCCCCGCACAGGCAAGCTCAGCGGGCCCGGTGTTGTTGAAGGAGAACCAGCCCGTATCCGAAGCGATCGCTACAAAGAGCGCTGTAGCGGCGCGAGGTGTAACGGGCAGTTGAAGAGCCTCGAGCAAATCGGTTACGAGAACTCCCGTTGCCCCCGCCCGTTGTTCGGCCCATGCGACGTCGAAAGGGTGTTTTTGCGGAAGAATGTGGTGATCGCAGGCCACTTTTTGCGCTTCCGAGCGCTTGAGATACTCCCCCAGATAACCCAGTCGGGTCACCTCGGTGGTGTCCACAGCCACTATCAGATCTACCTGGGGGAGCGAAGAGAGTTGCTGGGGGCCCACAATGCGCACGACCTCCTCGGGCCTCAGAAAACAAAGAGACCCGGGCGGAGGGTGGCAGTTCCACACGAAGACCTTCTTGCCTGCGTTGCTCAGAGCGTCGGCAAGAGCGATCTCCGAGCCCAAGGCGTCTCCGTCCGGATAGATATGCGTCAGAATTGCGATAGTTTCCGCCTGCTTGATCAGAGAGAGCAGTTTTTCGTCCGGCTCAAAGAACACGCTCGGTCGATCCTCCCGTTGCCAGTTCGTGCCGGAGGTCCAGCCGCGCAACAGCACAGGGCTTTTCAGCTCCGGATTGCATGGCCTCTTCTTCCCGATCAGTCCGGCCGAAGACCGCCGGAAAGCGGGAACAGAGTATGATACTTCGCCGCCGGAGTCGGTCAAGGCACTCTTCCATACCGCGCTTGTCCGGTGCGGTGGGCCGTGGTAGGGTAGCTGTAATTTCTGGAGCGGGCGGCGTTCGCCGGGTGCGCTGCTTTTTCGGGATGGACGAAGTGCCCGGCTGCGCCCTCCTGCTTGTGGAAGTTACGCTCATGCCGCGACGCACTGACATCGAGTCGATTTTGATTATCGGGTCCGGCCCAATAATTATCGGGCAGGCCTGCGAGTTCGATTATTCAGGCACCCAGGCCCTTAAAGCTCTCAAAGAGGATGGCTTTAAGGTCATTCTGGTCAACTCAAATCCGGCGACCATAATGACGGATCCGCAGTTCAGCGATCGCACGTACATCGAGCCGCTGGACGTGGAGGCCGTCTCAAAGATCCTGCGGGCCGAACGCCCCGATGCGATTCTACCCACCTTAGGGGGACAAACCGGACTGAACCTCGCTTCACAGCTTGTGGAATCCGGCATAATCGAGGAATTGGGTATAAAACTCATAGGGGCCGACTACCATACGATCAAGAAGGCCGAAGACCGTTTGGAATTCAAAAAAGCCGTCCGTCGTTGCGGCCTTGATCTGCCTCGAAGCGGGGTCGCCCGC
>CAZGYL010000114.1:0-10940 GCA_964529985.1 uncultured Planctomycetia bacterium
GGGGAAGGTATGGCACGAATGCTTGTTTTTTCGACTTTATGGCTGCTTTTACTCTGCTCCGCGGGACGCGCCGAGGATCTGCTTCGCGTGGGAGACACTGCTGCACTGCCGGGGAGTCAGGATGTCGCGGTCGACGTGTTCATCCGGCATGACCAGCCGGTTCATGCTTTCAGTCTCGCACTGCGTTTCCGTGAAGATGCCCTGAGTTTTAGCCGCCTCGATTTGGACAGCCCGGACATAATCACAGGCCAAATCGGTTACGAGTACAGCCGTACCATCGTGGATAACGAAGAGGGTTACCTTGTGGTGGCGGTGCTGTTGGATTACGAAAGCCCGTACGATTTCCGTGCTTTACCTCCCTCTCCTGATGAGGACCAATTGGTGGCCAGACTGATTTTTGATGTACACAGCGAGGCTGTTCCCGGAGTGTATCCGGTGCAGCCTCGAAGCGGGATCGGCGATCCTCCCGTTGACAACGTGCTGAGCGTAGCCGGTACGAGCGTGCTTCCTGAACTTCAGCCCGGCAATTTCAGGGTCGTCAATCCGAACCAGCTCAGAATTCTGGACAGCCAGGCCCTCCCGGGCGGCCGTGCGGTTGTTTACGTCGAAGCGGAGCACCTTGATCCGATCGGCGGTTATACCGTTGTCATCCGTTATCCGAGCGACGTTTTGACGATCGATACTGATCCGCTTGATGATCCTCAAAATGAAGATCCTTTTGAGTTCGTTGAAGAAGACATTTGTAAGTGGCCGATTACCTTCTGCGGAATGAACCTGGAGGATTACCTGGGCACCGACGGACCCGGCAAGTATCCGGTTGAGTCTTTCACTACATGGGCGGTTCCGGATTACAACTACGGTTCGGTCGTTCCGGGAACAGGATCAGGCCGCGTGTTCGCCGCAGCGATCTTCGATATGGTTCCCCCGAACCGCCAGCAGGCGCTTCCCGCAGGGAAACAGCGTATCTTAAAGATCATTTTCAACGTATCGGACACGGTTACAGTGGGGGAGGAGATTCCCCTTACGCTGGTGAATGAGACCGGTGATCCGCCTCTTGACAACATCTTTCTTCTTCCGGTGCCTGATGAGCCTGTAAAAAGCGTGCGGCCTGATCTTTTCCACGGGAAGGTCACGATCGTGGAAGGATTCAGGCGCGGTTTCATCAACCCCACCGACAACAGAGCGGATCTTGCCGACGTAATTTACCTACTCGGTTATCTTTTTGCAGACAAGCCTGCGCCTCCGTGCATGAAGGCCGCCGATACCAACGATGACGGGAAGTTGGATATAGCCGACGCAATTCTGTTGTTGGGCTATTTCTTCCGCGGGGACGTAAAACCGGCGGAACCGTTTGAGTCCTGCGGGGGCGACCCTACACCCGACAATCTCACCTGCGACACCCCTGTCGGTTGTCTCCCCTAAGGCGCCAGGAGGCGGCCCAGCTCTTTGAACTTCTCAGCGGCTTCCCGATCCCTGAGAGCCTCAAAAAGGGTGAAGGCGAACTGATAAGCGGCGCGCATTTCGGGGTTGGGTATTGACCGGCTGGTAAAACCGAAATTGGTGTCGAAGAACCGGTTCGCCGTACCTGCTGCGACCAACAGACCGTCTCCTATCCTGCGTGCGGCGACCACAGGTTCACCTGCCTCGGTGCGCAGCAGAACTTCTCCTCCTCTGAGAGGCAAAGCGCGGCGCAGGCGGCAGATCCTGGCATTCTCTGTGGGCTCCACCAGCCACGATCCTCGGCACGCTTCCTTACCGAATGCCATGCCGAAGCGCCTCAAAACTTCGTTCGCCGTAGACTGCTTGTTGGCCGGAGAATCCAGAATAAGAAGTGCGCCGCCTTTGCTCAGAAAATCGTTTATCTCCTCAACGGCTTCGGGCGGAAACTTTTTGACCGGATTTGCGATAATGATCGGAGCACCCTTCCCGAGCGCTTCTTTGAGGGTGAAAGCTATCCGCGGATAGCAACCTACGCGGAGGACCCACTGGTAGAAGATCTGGTAGCTCTTTTCATGTTTTTGGGTGAAACCGAAAACAGGGAGCTCAATGTCGCTTGTGCCGAGGTCAAAGGTTATCCAAGGGACCTCGGTGCGGGGTTGGGGCATTGGATAATAGCGGTCTTGCGCTCCTGACGCGGCGAAAAGAGCGCCCCATGCAGCTACCGAGGCACACAACAGGGCCCACGCGCCGTAGCGGGGAGCGGGTCCGCGGTCCAGCCCCACAAGCAATAGGACCAGTATCCCGAGAAGCGCAAGATCAAGCCCGCCCGGGACGAGCCACGACGGTACGCTTTCCCTGTTCAACCAATCCAGGGCCCGCAGCAGGAATTCCGGCTTGCCGGGGTAAAAAGCCAGGAAGTTGGAGTAAAGGGTGCTGTCTGCGAAAGCAACGACTCGACCGCGGCCCACCGAAACGGCCACCGCTTGATCGAAGGCACCGGAGCGCGCGTAAGTGGCGTCCTCCACCTGAGGATAAAAATTGTTTGAAGCGTACTCGATAGGCAGGTTCCACAGTCCGGTGCCGCGCATAACGGGCCTGGCGCGCCAGGTTGTGGTTTCAATAGAGCAACTGACGGCGAAACGGAAAAAGGGTATGCCGTTCATGATGCTGTGCGAGCCTAGCTTGGGAGGGAAATAGACCTGCTCCCATTTGCGCTCTATATCAAAGACGGCGTCGGGCCGAAAAAGAATGCCGAAACGTCGAGCCACCTGATTCAGGCAGCTGCTTGTGCCGAACACGTCCGTGTGTTCCCCTACCAGGAAAAGCCCTCCACCGGAACGAACGAATTTTTCTATATCCCTGATTTCCTCGGGAGTGTAGAGCTTTGTGGGGTTTTTTAAGAGGAGAATATCGCATTCTGCAAGCTTATCCGCCGTAAGCGGTCCTTTATTGTTGATCGACACGTTGAAGTAATACTTCAGGAACTGTGCCATGCAGTAATAGTTGTATTCGGATTCAGGACCGTACCAGTCCGTGTCGTAAGGCTTGTCGGTGCGCTCCCACATGCTGTGAAACTCATCGATAAGAACTCTGCCCTGCTTCGGGGCCCCTGGATCCGGGAAGCGGAACGCCAGTACGATACCTGCGCAGACAAGTGCGGCTCCGAGAAGGCGGAGGACGGAAGGAATAAAAGGCTCGCGCCCTTGAGGCCTCGGCCGATCGGTGTACAGAGGGATAAAGCGTCCCAAAAAGAACCACAATGGCAGGAAAGTGAGTGTGGTTATCCAAGGCAGCCAGAATATTTCGACATGGACGACCTTCGATTCGTACTCAACAAAAAGCATTGCGGTTATGAACCAGCCCGTAATGATCAGACAGCGTAGGAAGAGGTAGCCGATAAGAATGAGACCGAGTCGGCTCAAGCCCGGCAGGATCCGCTCTCGGCCGGAAAAGTGCCATACGGTGAAAGCACTTCCTATCGCTATGAGAAAGAGAGGGAAGAAGCCGATCAAGGTGTACGTTCCAGGCACGAGGTGAAGCGCCTGCATGGAACGCACCGTAAAGTAGTGATCGAAAAACGCCGCATCTCCCCCTGCGAATCTCAGCAGCCAACCCAGGGCGGGCCCGACTGCCGGAAGATCAGGGTTCCTGGCCGTCCACGCGCAGACAAGCCAATAAACCGGACTCTGAAGCACAAGCAGTGCCCCGACGAAAAGCCCGGCTCTGCCCAGAAACTCAAAGGGCCTTCCTGCGAATCTTGCCAGGATAAGCGGGAGAATACCCGCACCCGACAGCACCAGAAGGGGCGCCCTGTAAGGCGGTGAAGCAATAAGTGTGACTATCAGAGCGAGCAGGAATGTAAGCAGGTGCCACGGAGAAAGCGGTGAAACACGTTTGTCCGACCTCAGCGCCGCGGTGGCTGTCGCAAGAGCGAAACCGAGAAGGACCCACCTGATCAAAGGGTTTTCGCTGACATAAAGGTGGACGGCGAAAAGCCAACTCAAAGAGGCAAGGAGCACAGACAGCCACAGAAGCATAGTATCACCGCTTTGCCGCTTCCCGCAGGAGGTGCGAGAAAAAGCGCACATTGGGAAGGACGCCTCCCTCTTTGACCTCCAGGTTCTTGTTCAAGAGAAATCCGGAATCACCGATCACTATAAGGGTGCCTTTCCCGACCGGTTTCCGTACCGCCACCGGTTCGTCGAAGTAGTAAAGCAAGACTTCGCCGCCCTTTACAGGCCAGCCTTCGAATATATAGGGCCGGTCGGGAATCGAACGGGCGGTTCCCTGCCCCCGGCCCAGCGGCTTGCCCTCGATCATAATGCCGAATCTGCGTAGGAACGGCTCTATCGGCTTGCGATCTTCCCAGCCCACGGCGGCGATAAGTACTCCTCCTTTCTGGAGGAAGTCTGCGAGGACTTCCTGTTCCTCGCTCGTGTAGCGGGCTGTGGGCGCGATAGTGACAAAGATATCCGCGGCGGACAGCTGCTCGGCGTCGAACCTCTTCATCGCGACCGGCAGGTACCCTTCGCGCATTAGGTTCAGAAACACTCCATCTACGCCGTTTACATTCCAGCCTTCAAGGGAGAATTTTCCGAGGTGTGAAAAATCCACGACGGCTACTTTGCCGCGAAGAGGCGGAGGTGCTGCAAAATCCCAAAGCACGTAATCAGAGACGTGCACGGCACACAACAAAACAAGCGAGAGGACCGCTGTACGGTTGCTGAGATCACCAGGCAGGAAATAGACGCAAAACAGGGAAAAGAACGCAAGGCCTATCCCAAGAAGCTCGCGCCACAAGGGAACGCATGCTCGACCGTTCCTCCCCAGCCAGGAAAAAACGCGCACTACGTAACGCCAAGTACGCACTGCGATCGCGTTGGTGAAGCTGGAAGTGTCACCGACGACAAGCACTCGTCCCTTCCTTACGTTTTCGCAGGCGGCAAGTACAATATCCCCCAATTCCTCCCCGGGATCATAGTCCAAATTGCCCAGGTAACCTCTGTCGGTCGCTTCCGGACTTCCCGGATCGCTGTAACCGAAGCGGCCTATGAGGATCGGAGCCGCGGGGTAACGGATTGCAAGCGAAGCTCCTACCACACTGCCCGGTTCGTTTGTGTGGTCATCCAACCCGACAGTTATGAAGTGAGGTCTCAGTCGATAGGAGTGCAGCCAGCCGCCTATGAAAAAATCCGCCGAGTCGAAACGCACCTCCATATGAGTGTTTCGTATCGGATCATTCAGAACAACCCTTTTCACTTCTTTCCAGAAGGTGTGATCACCGAGGATAAGAAGCGATCCTCCTTCCTTAACGAAGCGATCGATGACTGCAAGCGACTCGGGCGGCAGAACGTGATCCTGGTTGATGATCACCAGAATATGTTTCCCGTCGAGAGTATCCGGAGTGATTTCAGGGATTATCTCCGCTTCCCAGCCCATCGATGCTATCAGGGCCGGGAGATTGCCGAACATACCGGAACTGTACCTGCCGTAACGTTCATGTGTCGGCACAAGCCAATTGAGAAAGCCCTTCTTGTAGAAGGCCACGCGGCGTGTGTTCTCAGGCTGGGAGGCGGGGACGTTTGTGAGAGCCCATACGGAAAGCACACCTGAGGCAAGCGGAAAAACCCAAGCGGAAAGCGGGGTTTTTTGTTTCTTTTTTTCAGGGAGCTTGACCCCGAGAAGGCGCCAGGCCGCGGTCGCTCCGAGAAGGAGGCATAGAAGAAGGGGCATGTAAAGCGGATAGATGCCGGCGGCAAAACCGGCCTGAGGTTCCCCTGCTTTGTATCCCACAACCCACGGCGTGAACGTGAAAACAAGAATGTACAATAACCATACAAAAGCTATGAGAATCAGCCAGCCGCCGGTATCGACAAATATCCTGAAAGGACTTTTCCTCGCTCGAATATCGAATATGGTTCCGGCGATTGCAAAAGAGCAAGCCAAGGCCACCACACTCATTCCACTGAAGCTCGGCCCGAGTTTGGGAGGTGGAGGACCTTGCCGCCCTGCGAATTCGAAGATTCTCTCGATGCAGTATCCTACGGTGTAACTGAGAGTGCGTGACAGGCCATCGACGAGATACCAAGCAAGGACGCTGGTGGACCAGAGCCACTCGAAGACGCCGGCTGTAAGGGTTCCGAGCGCCAGGGCCGCAGGCAGCGCGCTTCGCCTGCCGCTTAAAAGGTGGAGCCCCCAAAAGTATACCGCTGCTGCAAAAAGGCGGACTTTCCACGGCCCGCAGAGGAGCGCCAGGCCTAGGAGTATAAGGAAAAACCCCGGCAGCGAGTGCCGGAGACGTCGGTCCGTTGTTGCGCGGGGCGACAACGAAGCAGCGACGAGCAAGCCCAAAATCGCCAGGAACAGATTCAACTCGTGGGCGAAAAGCCCGGCGCTTTCAAGAGCGAAAGCAAGTGCAATAAAGGCAAAAAAGCCTGCAGCGAAAGTCACTTCACTCCTTTCGGTTTCGCCTCAGGGCTGTCTGCGGACCGGGGATTCTTTTTCTTCTCAGCCTTTTGGGGTTGCGGCGCTGCGGGCTTTTTCTCCGGCGCCTCGGAAGTGAGCTGGGCCCGAATCGTCTGGTAGTAACCTTTGAAATCCGGACGCAGCTTCAATATCTTGTCGATTGTCTCAAGAGCCTTCTCCTTCATTCCCGCTTTACGGTAAGCGCGCTCAAGCAATACGAGGTAGCTTATTTCGTTAGGGTGGGCGGCTGCGGCCTTCTGGGCGAGCGTTACTGCTTGATCGAGATTCCGATCGTGGTCCACATAGAACCTGGCAAGCTGAAAGCACGCGCTTATCCCTGTCTCTCCGCCTTGCTGGGCCTGCTTGGTAAAACCTTCCACGAGCGATTTGTAAAACTTCTCGGCTGCGGCGTTCTGGCCGAGTTTCGCGTAAACGTCCCCCATATGACCGTAAATGCAGTAGAAATCGGGCTGCAGAGAAAGCGCTTTCTGGTATACCGACAGCGCTTCTTTGAGTTTGCCTTGCTCTACGAGCACGTCGGCTATACGGTGAAAACCGAGGGCTGAATTAGGGTTCGCCTGTACATACTTTTGAAAAGCCTTGAGAGCTTCATCGTAGCGCTTCTGGCTGAAGAGTTGGTTCCCCAGCGAAAGATCGGCGCTGGAAGCGGCATGCGCGTGGGCCGGGACAGCCGGTTTGTGCGCGGCTGAGGCTTTTGATTTCGCGGCCTGTACTTGTGCTGCAGGTTGGATTATCTCGCCCTCCTGTGCGGCGAGAGGTTTCGGGGGAACGCGCTTATCGCTCTGGCGGAAGCGCGAGTAGGCCTGCTCGAGGGTGGATTTGTACAGCGGAGAAAAAGCCGGTTCTTCGAATCTGATCGTATCGGAGACGGCCAGAACAGCGGCGATTATAGCCGATAGAACCACAGCGACGATAACCGAGAAAGTCTCCGAACCCGCACTCATAGGTCACCTCGGAAGTCTGGGGACAATGTCTTCGGGAGGCCGGAGCCGGTCCTTACGCCGAGCCTATCATGGACCTATCGGATGCTCAATGGTCCCAACCTGATCCGGGGCTGCGGGCCGCGCCGCCCGGGGGAGCGGTGCGGCCCGCAGGCCGGCCCTTATTGACCTGCAATCTGCCTGCAAGGCGGATAGCTCTGGCAGCCGAGCTTATCCTTGGTGGGATCAACCCCGCACTTCAGGATATCCGGATCGAAAGGCTGGGGCAGCGGCCGGCCCGAGCCGAACAGGTAATCCAAGATACGGATCGCATCAGCAAGATCCAACACCCCATCGTCATTAGCGTCAGCCGAATCGTCGCAGCACGGCGGCCTGCCACCTGCAAAGAGCCGCATGAGCAGAAAGATGGCATCTGCCAGATCGCATTGCCCGTCGCAGTTAGGGTCGCCTCGCTCAAAGCGCGGTTCTTCGCAATCAGGGGTCAGAGGACAGCGCGTGGGCTCCTCCGGACACTTGGTGTCGACCTGCGGGCAAACAGTGTCTTGAACCGGACAAGCGGTTTGCTTCACCGGGCACTGGGTGTTGACCGGCGGGCATTGGGTGTTAACCGGCGGGCACTGAGTGTTGGCCTGAGGGCACCGAGTGTTAACCGGCGGACATTGGGTGTTAACCGGCGGGCATTGAGTATTTGCGACAGGGCACTGCGTGCCTACCGGCGGGCAACTGGTAGCCTTCGCCGGACACTGAGTATTAACCGGCGGGCATTGTGTGTTTACCGGCGGGCACTTTGTAGGTATCGCCGGGCATTGAGTATCTTGTCGCGGGCAAATGGTATCCTGAGCAGGGCATTGGGTCTGCTGCACCGGACAAATGGTCGGCGGTCCGGGAGGACAGAGTGTTTGCTCAACGGGACAGAACGTCTGTTGAGCGGGACACCTTGTTATTTCCACACAAGTAGTGGGAGTCCCCGGACACATGGTGGGAAGCTCAGGACAGACGGTTTGAACAGGAGTCACCGGACAAGTCGTGTCCTTCGGCGGGCATTTTGTCGCGACAATGGGACACCGGGTGGCTAAAGGCGGACACGCCGTGCGGGTTTCCGGACACCTCGTCCTATCGACTGGACACTTTGTAGGTTCGACCGGACACTTCGTATCTGTTACCGGACACTTTGTATCTTCAACGCTGCAGACCGTATCAACAGGAGGACAGGAAGTAGCCTCCACCGGGCAAATAGTGGGATACGGTGTACATTGTGTCGCCGGTTCACAAATCGTGGGAGGGGCGTCGATCGGACACCGCGTTATTTCCGGACAGATTGTTACTTCGCAACGTGTAGGATCCCTCGGGCAGTTCGTCACTTCAACCGGGCACCTGGTTTCATGCTTCGGGCACCAGGTGGCTTTCTCAGGACAAACGGTGTCCTGAATCGGGCAGACGGTTCCGAGGTCAGGACACTCAGTCGGCTTTTGTGCGCATAGAGTGGGGACCGGCGAGCAAGAGGTCACGTCCCCTGCCGGATCGCATTCCGTAGGCAGACGCGGGCAACTTGTCAACTGCACCGGACATGCCGTCGGTTCGACCGGACAGGCGGTCGGAAGGAACTCACCCGTGCAAACTGTTACGCTTGGAGGACATAAGGTGTTTACGGGTGAACACTCCGTGGGAATCTGCGGGCATTTCGTCTCTGCGATCGGACAGACCGTTTCGCCTCCCTCAGGGCAAGCCGTATATTTTTCAGGACACCTGGTAGGCACGCTCGGACACTCTGTTGTAAGAGGCGGGCAACGCGTGGGCTCCCGCGGACACCGGGTGACCACCCCGGGACATACCGTCATATCAGTGCCGCAGACCGTGAGCCGCTCAACGACGCAGAAGGTGTCCAACCCCGTCTGGCACTCGGTAAAGACAACCGGACAGACCGTAGGTTCCTCCTGGCACTCCGTCGGCACCGGTACAAGGGGACACTGAGTGTCGACCGGCGGGCAGAAAGTATCAATCGGAAGAAGGGTAGGATGGAGGATCGGACATTTGGTCGGAATGACAGGACATTCGGTTTCGATTTCCGGGCATTCTGTTACAACCGGACAAACAGTGGGT
Organism: uncultured Planctomycetia bacterium; assembly: GCA_964529985.1. GTDB lineage: Bacteria > Planctomycetota > UBA8108 > UBA8890 > UBA8898 > CAZGYL01. The sequence goes on from CAZGYL010000114.1 coordinate 9,468, forward strand.
GTCGGAGGGCAGTAGGTCGGCAGATCTGGACACTGAGTATTGGTTGCAGCTGTCGGGCACTCGGTGGGCACGATCGGGCACTTGGTCGCCGTCTTCGGGCACTTGGTCTCGATTTGAGGACACTGCGTCTCGACCCTCGGACAAACAGTGTAAAGCTCGGGATCAATGGGACAACGCGTTGGGATCTCCGGACAGCGGGTCGGCATGTCGGGACATTTGGTAAGCACCTGCGGACAACTCGTTTCCACAGACGGGCAGCGCGTTTCGGATTTCGGGCAATAGGTGTCAAGCTGCTTGCACTCGGTAATCGGTGCTACGCATACAGTCGGCTCTTCGGGGCAGCGTGTCAACTCGGGGCAGCGCGTCTGAGCGCATTGTGTCGGATCTTTCGGACATTGAGTGATAACGACCGGACAAACTGTATCCTGCTTCGGACATGCGGTGGGCCTGGCCGGACATTGCGTACGAACCTCAGGACAGAAAGTCGGAACATCCTGAGGGCACTGTGTGGGTTTTTCCGCACAAAGTGTGGGAAGCGCTGAACAAGCAGTAAGCGGCGCCATCTCCGCGCACTTCGTCGGAATCGGGGGGCAAACCGTAGGCTGCGTAGGGCATTGAGTGAGGGCAGGCGGACAGACCGTCGGCAAATCAGGGCACCTCGTTTCCTCAGCCGGGCAGAGAGTATCTGCAGGCCCGCAAACTGTAGCAAGAGGCGGGCACTTTGTAATTATAGGCGGGCAAACCGTTTCCCGGCCTTCGCACGTTGTTTGGACCTGCGGGCATGCGGTAGGTTCTTTCGGACATACCGTGGAGACCGGCGGACAGCGCGTTTCAGCCTTCGGGCACCTGGTGGGCGCAATCGGACAGGAAGTGGCGATTGTTCCGCATTCGGTCAATGCGGCGTCCCCGCAGAGCGTGGGCAAGTCGGTTTGACCGCAGGTTGTTATCTTTATCGGGCAAACGGTTGTTTGGATGCCGCACAGCGTTGCAATCGGAGCGCCTGAGCACTCAGTATCTACAGGAGGACACTGAGTCGGTACAGGGAAGAAAGTCCAAGGTGTAGGACATTTTGTCTCAATCTGGGGGCATTCAGTGTAAACAGGCGGACAGCGTGTAGGTTCAGTACACAGTGTCGGCTCGGGACTACAAAGAGTGGGCCTGATCTGACAAAAAGTAGTTGCGCCTTCCGGCTCACATTCGGTGGGGATCAAGGGGCAGGCGGTTACTTCTTTAGGACACCTGGTCGGTTGCTCCGGACAAGCGGTTTCTTTAACCGGACAATTCGTAACTATAACAGGACACCGGGTTCTTTCTTCAGGGCATTTGGTTACGGAAGGCGGGCATTTCGTCGGAACGCTCGGGCACGCCGTCTCAACAGGCGGACAGCGTGTGGGAGCCTCCGGGCACATGGTTGGAGCTTCAACATTACATTGCGTTATAGGTTCGCAGACAGTCACTTCAAGGGGACACTTG
>CAZGYL010000115.1:0-10927 GCA_964529985.1 uncultured Planctomycetia bacterium
CCGCACAACGACCCCTTCCTCTGTGAGGTCAAGATCGCAGAAGGCCGGTTCCTCACCCGTGCACGGATCATTCTCTCCGCGTTCAGCTGAGACGATCTGGAGCCCTTGAGTGCATATCCCGTAACTCCAGCCGGCAACGCGCCTTCCTGTCGGTGTTTCAGGCCCGTTTATAAGAACCACAGCTTGACCGGTGAGGTCCTCCTGAGAGGCGTTTTCAAGCTGTCGCAGGCTGAAGGTAAGAGCGCTTGTGTCGGCCTTAAGCGGAAGAAGGCCGAGTAAAAGTGCGGAGAAAAGAATACAGAGCTGCCCGCGGATCGTCATCGGTCTACTTCAGAACCAAGCACAAGGCGGCCGGAGAATCGGCCGGACAAGGGTCCCTCTTCATGCGATTAAAGCACAAACAAACCCGGCCGCCTACCTCAAGGGCGCCGTGGTCCGGCAACGCTCCCGAGGCGTATCAGAGACCCCCGCGGGGATCAGAGGTTGTCAATGAACCCGGCCAGCTTGCGGCTTCCCAGCGGGTGCTGGAGCTTTCGCAGTGCCCGGATTTCGATCTGACGGATCCTCTCCCTTGAAACCTTGAATTTCCTGCCCAGTTCCTCCAGGCTGCAGCCTTGCTCCTGGCCGATACCGTACCGCAGGCGGATCACCTCCCGCTCGCGCAGTGTGAGGGTCTGGAGCAGTTCCTCGATCTTCTCGCGCAGCAGCTCCTGGTTGACGGCCTTTGTGGGAGGAGGTGAATTCTTATCCTCAACTATGTCGCCGAACGTGCCGTCGTCGTCATCACCGAAGGGATTGTTAAGTGATGCCGGGTTTCGGGAGAGCTTAAGAAGCCTGCTTACTTCCTCCTCCGGCAGGCCTGCGCATTCAGCAAGGTAAGAGAGGTTGGGCGGTTTGCCGTGCTCGGCTATGTACTGGCGCGCCTTGGCCTCAAGCCGGGCCATTGCCTCGGCAATATAGCCCGGGAACCGAATCATGCGGGCTTTTTCCACAAGGGCCCTTGTTATGGCCTGGCGGATCCACCAGGTGGCGTATGTGCTGAACTTATAGCCCTTGCGGTACTCGAACTTGTCACATGCCCGCATGAGCCCTGCGTTTCCTTCCTGAATGAGATCCAGGAAAGAGAGACCGCGGCGTCGGTACGCTTTAGCTATACTTACCACCAGCCTCAAGTTTCCGGTGGCAAGCCGGTTGCGCGCCTCGCGGTAGCGGTTGCACTCGCGTTCGACTGCAGCTGCGCGCCGGGCGAAATGCGCAAACGTCTCGTAAGAAGCCTCCCGCAGGCGCGGATCGCGGTTGACGGTTCGGCTGCCCGCATACTCGTTGCGCAGCGTACGGCAGAGTTCTATCAACTCCTCGGCCCATTTGCAGATATAGACGCCGTTTATCTCCTGCTCGCGGATAAGCGAAGCGATACGTTCATGGCGCTTCACCATGCGGCGTTCGATCGTTTTGCGCTTGGAGTCCCGGCGGGAAAGGGTGCGGGCCTCCTGGGCGTCCCGGTCGTTAAGCTCGATCAAACGGCCGATCTCTCTGCGCGCCTCAGCAAGCTCTTCACGAAGGCGCTGGCGGTCTCCCTTTGCGCCCATGCTTCGTTCAAGGGCGCGTTCCATGAGGATTTCCTTTTCCAAGACGAGATCAAAGAGCTCAACCGCCCTTATCTGGCCCAGCCGGCACGTGAAAAGCAAGCGCCGGAGAGTTTTCCCGGAGCGTTCCATTCGGGAGGCCAGGCGGATCTCGTCCTCGCGCGTCAAAAGCGGGATGTCCGCCATTTGGGAAAAGTACATGCGAATGGGATCGTTCAGCTTGCGCTTGTTGAGCTCCTCTTGGGCTTCTTTGTCAAGGACGAACTCTTCTTCTTCGCAGCTCTGCCGGGCGGCGTCTTCTTCGTCCTCTTCGATCTCGATGCCTCTTTGTTCTAAGAGGTGGAGAACTTCGTCAAAGTCCGTTTCTTCGGGCAAGCGGCCTTCAAGCTCGACCAGATCTTCGTACGTAACCGAGCGCCGCCCTTTTATAAACTCCCGCAGCTGATCCTGGGTATCCTGCGTCATGTCCATTGAGACCTCCTTCGGTCCTTCCTGTCGAAGACCCGTACTTCGCGTGCCGCGCTGCGGCCCCTGCTGAGTCCACCCCCGGTGCTTGGCCTTCGATTTTATCTACTTTTTCTATGGGAATAAAGTGCGAGTCGCCCTCTTTCCAAATTTTTTGGGCTCCCCGGGGGGTGGTGGGCCCGCGGGTCCTGTCGGTTCCGTTTCTCACGTAAGCTCCGCCGAAAGAGTAACCGACTATTACACATCGCAGCCCGAGCGGAGTCAAGAGCGAAAATCCACGATTCAGGCGATTTTTTGGAATCCGTGCTTTCTTGTCGTAAGTCTTTGAACCGTACAGCCTTCTGCCGGGCTATAGGCCTCGCAATCCGCCTGTTCCCCGGAAAATTTTTCTCCCCGGGCCCCCAAGGCGCGGCGTCTTCCGATAACTGCAGGCGGCCTGACCGAGGGCAAAAGACTACTGGGGCCGGAATCCGATCTTTCCGGTGGGGGCGAGGAAGGGTTGGGTTGGTAGATCCCGCGCCCCGGCGACGGGAAATGGGGCAGCCAGGGAATGGAGGAAGCACCCCGGGCGATCCGGGGTGCACTTTTTTTGCGCCGCGCTCGGATCGCAGGGCGGCCGGGGGTTTCAAGGGCGTCTCTTCCGTGCATAATCCTTCCTGGAGGAAGCACCTCAAGAGATCTGCACAGGAGGACGCCATGGCGGAAACTTTTCTCACCGAAGATTTTCTTCTTACAAACGAGCCGGCCCGCACCCTTTACCACAACTACGCCGCCGGCATGCCGATTTTTGACTACCACTGCCACCTTTCTCCACGTGAGATCGCAGAAAACAGAAGATTTGAAAACCTCACGCAGATATGGCTTGCAGGCGATCATTACAAGTGGCGCCTTATGCGTGCAAACGGAATCCCCGAACGTTTGATAACCGGGGACGCCCCGGATTGGGAAAAGTTTGAGGCATGGGCCGCTACCGTGCCGCGCATTGTGGGCAATCCTATTTACCACTGGACTCACATGGAACTGAAACGGCCCTTCGGGCTCGCCGATCGCTTGCTCAGCCCTTCTACGGCGCGCGAAATCTACGAGCATTGTTCAAAATTGCTTGAGGGAGAGGATTTCCGGGCCAGAGGGATTCTCAAGCAGTTTGCAGTACGCGTTGTTTGCACAACTGATGATCCTGCAGACGATCTGGCGGCGCACCGCGCCGTTGCAGCGGATGACAGCTTTCAGATAAAGGTGCTTCCTACCTTTCGGCCGGATAAAGCCCTTGCTGTTGAAGATCCACAGGCCTTCAATTCGTATGTAGAGCGCCTGGAGGAACGCACAGGGATTTCCATTCGTAATTACGCCTCTCTTGTTGAAGCGCTCAGGCAGAGGCACGATGAGTTTCACCGAGTGGGCTGCCGGATTTCCGATCACGGCTTAGGCGAACCCTATGCTGAAGAATTCACAGAAAGTGAGCTGAGGCTTATTTTCGACAAGTTGAGGATCGGGAAAGCACCGGACCGGCTGGAAGCGCGCAAACTTAAATCGGCACTTATGCTTCAGTTCGGGGAAATGAACGCAGAGAAGGGTTGGACCATGCAACTTCACCTGGGAGCTTTGCGGAACGTAAGCTCAAGGCTCTTCCGGCTTGTCGGTCCGGACGCAGGCGGGGACACTATCGGTGACTTCAACCTCGCCGTACCGCTTGCGCGTTTCTTGGATCGCCTCGACGGGGCGGGCAAACTGCCCAAGGTGATCCTTTACAACCTCAACCCCAGAGACAATGAACTTTTGGCTGCAATGGCCGGTTGCTTTCAAGACGGAAGCGTTCCCGGGAAAGTGCAGTTCGGTGCCGCTTGGTGGTTCAATGACCATAAGGCGGGAATAGAGGCCCAACTTACCGCCCTGGCGAACATAGGGATTCTGAGCAGGTTTGTAGGCATGCTGACCGATTCCCGAAGCTTTCTTTCCTATGTACGGCATGAGTATTTCAGGCGGATCCTCTGCGATTTCTTCGGCAGAGAAGTGGAGGAAGGCAGGTTGCCAGGTGATTTGAACTTCTTGGGCGGAATTGTGAAAGATATCTGTTACCGCAACGCAGTAAGCTACTTCGGAATCGACTTGCCTGAGTAGAGGCGCAGGGCCTGGATTTGTATTTCACATTCGGCCCGCTTTCATGAACGACAGTACTGCGGGCCATGCAATCCGGGACCAAGCTTCAACCGATTCTTCAGGGGCGGCAAGAAGCTTTTCGATCTTCTCAGGCGACACGAATTCACCTTCGGCAAGCTCAGGGCTCGAGGGGCTCAGAGAGTCGCTCCGGCTTTTTGCAACGTACAGCAGTCCGAAGTGAACGGACCCCACCTCGGTATCGTCGTCGTTTATGTATCCGAGAAGCCAAAGCGGCTCGTTTCCACTCATGCCCACCTCTTCGCGAAGCTCCCGCCTCAGACTCGCTGCAATCGGGTCCGGCGCTCCTGAGTCTTCCTCTTCCACGTGCCCTCCGACGCCCCATGACCACAACCCCCGCAGGCGCCGCTCGGCGTAAGCTTCATGAGGAGCCCTGCGATAGGCGAAGACCTTTGTGCCCGCCGGATCGAGAACGACTGCATAGCCGATGGGTTGCTTGTAAGCGGGGTCTTGTTCGGCTGAAGCGCGCTCGAGGTACGAAGCTTCGCTGAGAATGAGGTTGCGCAAGTCTGCAGAGGCAGCGGGCAAAAAACCTCTGAACGAGCGGCTCTTGAAAAGGACCGCCCTCCTTACGACCATGATCCTGCGCTTCTGGCTGCTCATAAAGGATCCGTACCTCTCTTTTCCGGCCCGGGCGCGACGCTTATTTCACAGCCCGAGCTTCGAAGCTGCAAGGCTCAGGTTGCAGTCGCCGGTTTTCTCCTGTAGCCTTTGGCACGGGTGGAAGAAATATGAGCTCGCACGGAATGCAGCATTGCCCTGTCTGCGGCACCGGCGCAGGTGATCCCTTCTTCGAGCTGCGTTCGGTACCGGTTCACATAGGGATTCAATATCAGAGCCCAAAGGAGGCTCGTTCGTGCACGCGCGGCGCGATCGCGCTTTCTTACTGCCGCACTTGCGGCCACGTTTTTAACAGCGCGTTTGATCCGAAGTTGCTCTCTTACGACAAGAAGTATGAGAATCCGCTGAGCTTTTCACCCTATTTCCGCGAATTCGCGAGACTTACCGCCATTCGCTTGATAGAAACCTATAACATCCGCGAGAAGACCGTTCTTGAACTCGGCTGTGGAAAAGGAGAATTCCTCGCTCTGCTCTGCGTGCTTGGGGAGAACCGGGGGGTGGGGTTCGATCCCAGTTTTGAAGAAGAACGTCTTGAAGCTGCCGCCGCGCGGCGCGCAACCGTGATTCCGGATTTTTACAGCGAAAAATACGCCTCTTATCAGGCCGATCTGGTTTGTTCTCGACACGTCCTTGAGCACCTGGAAGATCCATGCGCTTTCCTCAGAACCGCTAGGGGCGCTGTGCGCGATCGCCCCGGAGCGGTCCTCTACGTAGAGGTTCCCGACGGCCGTTACGTACTTGAGGAGCTTTCGATCGCGGATCTGATCTATGAACATGTCTCGTACTTTTCCCCTGCTTCTCTTACATATGCGCTCCGGTCTTCCGGATTTGAGGTGCTTAGCGTGAGGAGGGAGTTTGGAGGGCAGTTCCTTACTGTTGAAGCCTGTCCGGAGGCGGGCGGCGTTCCACGCGCAAATGCTCAAGCCGGGGAACTGGAGGGCACGGTTTCAAGTTTCCCTGATCTTTTCCAGCAAAAGCTGAGCAAGTGGCGCACATTCCTCCAGGATCTGGCGGCTGCAGGCCGAACGGTCGTCCTGTGGGGGGCGGGTGCAAAGGGGGTTATGTTCCTTAACCTCCTTGCGCCCGAAAGTGGGGTGATCCGCGCGGCTGTGGACATTAACCCCAGGAAGCAGGGTAAGGCTGTAGCAGGTACGGGTCACAGAATTGCAGCGCCTTCAGAGCTTAAGGAACTTGCCCCTGATCTCATATTGGTTATGAACCCTAATTACCTGCGTGAGATACGAAAAGAGGTCGAGCACTTGGGGTTGAGCGCCGAGGTTCAAGCCCTTTAGAGAGCCGGCCCGATACTAACGCCTTACCTGTTTCTGGGAAAGCCCTTTGCCGTTTCAACAATTCACTGCGACAAGGTATAGGGCCCCATAAGTGCCTCGTCCAATAAATACGGGAGCGGATTGAGAAGGCCAGGCGCCCCGAGTCCGGTTTCGGCGAAAAGCCGAAACCGGACGGTAGTTATTGGACGAGGCACTAAAGCTCGACCTGGAAGCGGAACGCTACCACATGGGCCTCGCCGTGGCACCTGCGTTTCACGTACACATAGTTGAGCATTACGCGCACAACCGGTGTGAGGTACCAATTCAAGGCTGCGGTGGCGGTCTGCATTCGGCCTCCGCTTACACCCGCATCATTCAACCCTACAAACGAGTAGCGGCCTGCGATCTCCCATGCGCCCAGGCCGCCGTCTTGCAGAAAATTGCGAAGAGGCCGGACGCGGGTGAAAACACCGTTTTTCACCTGCCGCCTTTCGCCTGTCAGAAAGCCACCCGCCGACACCGTGACACCTGAGAATTGCGGATCACTCCCGTAGGGCCGATCAACGAAGGTGTAAATGTATTCGGATTGGGCCCAATAACGCTGCCAAACGACTACCCCGGCAACATCCGCTTGGTGCAGGTGCCTGGCTGAGACCGGACCTGTATCAACAACGACCGGTGCGAGGTGCGCTTCCGGCCGGCTCGAGAATTCCACGGTATCGTCCGGAGGTTGGGCGTAACGGTAGGCGGCGGAAGCTGAAAGTTGGTCACCCTCGTTGTTTTTCAACACTACGGCATTGAGCCTGGCAGCTACGCTGTATTCGCTTTCGTTGTCATTTACACCGTTTCCAAAGGCATCGGTGTCATGAAAAGCTCCGAGCGCAAGTCCCAATCTTTCTTCCAACACTCTGCGTTCAAGAAGCACTCCGGTGTTGCGGTTCGGGGCGAGCGTTGTAGCCGGCAAGCTGCGTTCGAGAAAAACAGTCTCGCCGGCATCGGTAAGTATGCTCGAGCTGAAAGGCTCTTTGATCTGACCCACCAGAACGCGATCAAAGAACGGAAGGTCGGCCAAGCCGAGATAAACGTCTTTGAAAGCCGCCTGTCCTCCTGCGAAATCATATTGGGCCTTGAAGATTACGTTTTCCCAAAGTCGGCCTTGAAACGCGATCCGAGCACGCCGGAACTCGGTGCCGTCCTCATAGGCTCCGATACGGTTGCGCATGCGTCCGTCCTGGGTCATGAAGGCCCAGTCGTTTTGCACCAGGCCTCCCAGAGACAGGCGGAACCGGTTGTCGGTAGTGGCAAAGACCAAGCGGTCCTTCCAGGTGACCGTAAACGCGCGGCCTTCGGGGGGAACTTTTTCGGTACCCACCCTGCGCTCAACGGCCTGCAGGCGGTCTTCAAGGTTCTGGAAGATCCGGTTGAGAATCGCTTGCTCCCGTTCATCCCGCCCGTATGTTGCAGCCGCACAGGCAAGTGCGGCGGGGAACAACCAGCAAAGCAGGATCGCTCTACAGTGCATGCGCTTTTCCTCGCTTCTTGTTTTCCTGTTGAGCCTGCGCTCCACCGCCGGACCCCGGCTTGAACTTCCCGGGATTCGGACTCAGCGCTCTTATCGGCTTGCACAGACACACAGTTTAGAAATTTGCCAACCGTTATCCTAGGTGTACCGCTTCCGGTCGTCAAGAGACCGCAGAGACAGTGTCCCGCGGGGCGCCCGGGCCGAGAGCATCCTCTGCAGCAGAGCGTTTCCGCTGCCCGGATTTCCCCCCAAGGAGCCGGCGCACCAGTTCTTGAAACCGGGTGCGTTCCTTTTCCCACGTGTATCGAAGATACACGGCCCTGCCCCGCTGGACGATTGAATGCCGGGCTGCAGGATCGGCATAAACCCGCCACAGTGCTTCTGATAAACTCGCAGCGTCTCCGGGCTCGAAGAAGAAAAGCTCTTGCTCCGTGAAATAATCCAGGATCCCTTTGGTGTGGGGGACTACCACCGGTTTCCCCAAGCAAAGATACTCGAATATGCGTGTAGGAAGATTGAGCTCCGTAAAAGGAGTTCGCCTGTTCGGTATCACGCCTACCGAACACCTTCGTATTGCAACCGGAATCTGTTCAAGCGGCACTTGGCCATGATAGGTCACTATGTCCTGCAGATTCAGTTCGCCTACAAGGCGCTTGAAGGTGTCTACGAAATCGCCTCCGCCGTAGACATCGAATGCGAGAGAGGGGATTTTCGGGCGCAGCAAGCGCAGGGCGTGGAGGACCGTATCGAGTCCGTGTCGCTCAACTACCGTTCCGTGAAACATGATCCTGAATCCCACTTCAGGCACGTCTCCTGGGGCCGGCGTTTCCTCACAAGGTCTAAAAAGTTCCTCCTGGGGCGAGTTCATGACAATGTGGATTTTCCGTGCGGGCGCACTGCGGGCAGCGAAGAGCTCTTTAAACGCTTTGTTCGGAGTGAGAACAACATGCGCGAAACCGGTTGAGAGGCGCTCCACCGCCCGAAGCAGCCGAATGGCCCTGTGGTGTGCCGGGACCCCGAACTTGGTCATGAAAACCTCGGGGGTCGGATCATGGAGGTCAAGCATGATTTTCGCACCTGTGAGCCGCGGAGCCAGAGCTGCAAAGACCAGGAAATCGGGCATATTGTGAACGTGGACGAGGCCGTAAGGGCGCTCAAGGTGGCGGAGCGTGAGCTTCAGGCCGGCAAGCAGGGCGAAAGCTCCGTATTGGAAAAGGTACCGCAGTTTTCCTGAGCGCTGTTTCGCAATCGGTAGTCTGTGGATCGCAACCGATCCTTGCCGCTCGAAAGCGGGTTCCTGTGGTCCTTGAAGGCAGAAGAGGTCGATCGAAAGCTCCAGCTGCTGTAGAGCTTCCGTCTCGCGGCGAACGCGCGGATCGGCAGGATAGTGCGAAAAAACGACAACCGCGGCCCGATCGCTCCGCATCTTCTCAGCCATGAATGTCAGATAAAAAGACGGTCCCCGTAAATGCTGCGTCCTTCCCCAAGGAATCGGCCAGGCTGTGGGACAGCTTCGGCACAATGCGGCCGCAGCCATGATAAGGCGCAAGAAGCGACCTTGAGGGCCTCAACCCTTTAAGTTATCGGCAGGGCGGCGAAGGCTCGGCTACTCCAAGGCCGGAGCCGGTTTCCTTTCTTCAAGCGGGACCACCTTCTTGCCGAACTCGCCGTTGTAAATGGCACGCGGTCTGAAAATACGGTTGTTCTGCATGTATTCAAGGACCCGAGCCGTCCACCCGGCCACACGGCTTGCTGCAAAAAGAGGCGTGAACATATCCTCAGGGATATCGAGGCACCTGTAAACCAGGCCGGAATAAAAGTCCACATTCGGGAAGATACGCTTTTCTTTACCGAATGTTTCAAGAACTTCCTTCTCCAGTGCTCTGGCTACTCGGTACAGCCTGTCAACCTCAGGATTATCCCTGCCCAGAAATTCGACAAGCGGGCCGAGAATACGCGCACGCGGGTCGTAGGTCTTATACACGCGGTGGCCGAAGCCCATGATCCTCTCTTTCTTGGCGCGCCTCTCCGCAACCCAGGCAGGCACCTTCTCTTCGTCTCCGATGCCCTTGAGCATCTTGATGACTTCCTGGTTCGCGCCACCGTGCAGCGGCCCGTTCAAAGCGCCCACTCCTGCTCCGACCGAAAAGTAGATGTCGGAAAGCGTTGAGGCCACAACGAGCGCTGCGAAAGTGCTCGCGTTCATGCCGTGGTCTGCGTGCAGGATCAGCGCCACATCCATAATGCGTTCTTCAACGGGCGTAGGCTTGCGGCCCGTAATCATGTACAAGAGGTTGGCTGCATGGCCGAGCGTGGGGTCCGGTTCTAGTGGAAGGAGACCCCGGCGTACGCGCGAAACCGCCCCGGTAAGAGTGCTCAACCCTGCTATCAGGTGATAGCAAGCCTGCACTCCGGTTGCTTCCTCCCTACCCTCAATGACTCGTGTGTGCCGCGGCCATGCGAACTCGTATATGGCACGCTCCTCGCCCTTGGGCGGCGTCTCCATGGGGATCGAGTCCTCGTCGGCCCCTACAAGGGTAACTGAAGGGGGTACGCCGGCTTCCATGTCTTTGAAAGTGAACTCCTGGCGCATGAGATTCGTGCCGAATCCCAAAGCGGCCATTGCGTTCATTTTCTCAACAGGAAAGCCCATAAGGATCCGGAGGGTCTTGTTTATGTACCTGTAGCTGGCCAGAGTGGAGCGGAACGCATCCAGCTGCTCCTTGTCCGGAAGCTCACCGTGCAGGAGAAGGTAGCAGACCTCCTCAAAAGTAGCGTTGGCGGCCAAATCGAATATGTCGTAGCCCCTGTAGATCAGCCAGCCTTTTTGCCCGTTTACGAAACCCACTTTGCTCTCGCAGGCTATAGCGCCTTCAAGGCCCGGACCGATCGTGGCCGTAACCGGCCACTTGACCGCCATCGGGGTTTCTGGAGCCACCACATCGCCGGTTTCAGCTCTTGCGCGCGAAGCGGCTTCGAGGATGACCTGCCGGATCGTGTCGACCGTCACCGCCATGACTTTCTCTCCGTAAACGTTCAATGTCCTCCCTCGGCCGGGGAGCGTCGGTCCCGGCTGGGAATGTCTGGTAAAACTATGGCTTTTCCGAACTGTGGTGGCATTGTACCATGCCTCCAGGGGGCCGCAAAGAGGCCCCCTTTGCCGCTGCTTGCCTGAGGGCGGCCTGCCAGGTACCATGAGCGTTTCGCCTGTATGCGGTATAGTCCGACAAGGACCTATATAAGTGTGCATGATTCGTAGAATCTTTTTCTCGTTCGCGGTCAAGACT
>CAZGYL010000116.1:0-10905 GCA_964529985.1 uncultured Planctomycetia bacterium
TGAAATCGTCAATACTTTTTACGAAAAAGCTCTGCCGCTTTTGAAATCGAGTTTTCCTGCCAATGCATTTCTCCTCAGGGGCATCGCGGCCAAGCCGCCCATACCCACCCTGGGCGAACGGTTCGGACTGAGGTGCGCGGCGATAGCAACATATCCTATGTACAAGGGGTTGGCGCAGCTTGTGGGAATGGTCAAGGAAAACCCGCCCGGAGAAACTGTGCGGGATCTGTTTGAGACGTTTCGGCGTGTGCGGGCTAATTACGATTTTTTCTTCATTCATGTCAAGCTCACCGACCAGGGCGGTGAAGACGGCGATATGGACTTGAAGGTGGAGACCATAGAGGAGGTGGATGCGGAGCTGCCGGTGTTGCTGGAAGCGGCTCCCGATGTGCTTGCCGTAACAGGCGACCACTCGACCCCGGTCTGCATGCGCATGCACTCCTGGCACCCGGTACCCGTTATGATCCACTCCAAGGTTGCAGGCTGGGACGGCAGGGGACGCTTCACCGAGAAGGAAGCAGCCGCGGGGAGCTTGGGGGTTTTCCCGGCGCGTTACCTTCTGCCCCTTCTGCTTGCGAACGCCAGACGCTTCGACAAATTCGGTGCCTAACGGTCGTTGGCAAGAAATGCGGCTTGTTCAAGGATGCTCTGGAGGAGCAGATCGGCCCTGCCGGTGAATTCCTCTTGAAACTCTGCAGCCGCCGGGTGCTCGAGGTTGACCCTTATCATTTCGCGCGCGGCCTTGGCCGCCGCAGAGAGCAAGTATGCGGCCACCTTGCGGTCGGCTGCGATCCGCCTCTTCAGCTCTATGGTGCAAAGCCGCCCCAAAATCGAAGCAATGCGTTCAAGTACAGCCAGCGGCACCAAGCATGCTCTGCGCAGCGCCTCAGCCGCCTCCCTTGTTGATCCGCCCTTCTTTTTTGCTTCCTTCAAGGCTTTGGAGAAGGCCTGATATGCTTCCTGGTCTTGGAGGCCGAGGCGGTGAAGTTCGAATGCCTGAGCTGCAAACCACCTGCGGTGCTCAGAACTTTCCTTCAGGCCGAACGCACAGACGAAGGCACTCAGAGCCGCCGCAGCGGCCGCAGCGTCAGCAGCAACCGTACCGCCTCCGGGTCCTCCGTCGCTCCGCCATATCGAAGCTAAATAGAGGCTCAAGGGCAAGGCCGCGGAAAGGTTGTCCTCAAGCACCTTCTTCTCTGAAAAGGCCTCCAGGGCCAGTGCTTCGCGCAGGCTGCGGTAGGCCACCTCCCGCGGCATTAAGCCTACAAGCTCACTGCGTGCGACCTTGACACCTTGAGCCGCAGCCAGATCTCTCACCTTCTCGAAGAGAGCTGCAGGTGTTGTCGGCGCGCCTTCAACTAGGTTGCAGGAAACCTGAGCGCGTTTCCTTGAGGAAAGGAAAAGACCGAGCGCGCGTACCCCGGCCAGACCGCCGTTCTTCTCCCGCACCGATTTTGCGATTTTCTCCGCAACCTTAACGTCTTGTGTGTCCAGTTCGACGTTGTAGGCGACAAGGGGTCTGCGGGCCCCGATGGCAATCGCTCCGAAGCGCTCATGCAGCCTCGCAGGACCCCGGTCCGGCCGCCAAGCGGGATCGGTTGAGATACGCTCGGCAAGTGTAGTCGGGTCGCGCCTGCGGATTCGGGGAAGCTCCCTGCGCTGGGGAGATTCTGCAGCTTCTCCGTACAGGTAGACGGGAATCCCAAGCTTCGAGCCCACCCTGTCTGCAAGGGCTCGCGCTGCGCTTACGGCTTCTTCCAGCGGGGTTCCTGCGAGGGGTACAAAGGGGCATACGTCTACAGCTCCCATGCGGGGGTGCACACCGTGGTGTTTTCGTATATCCAGTTTTCGCCCTGCAGCCTCTATAAGCCTGTAAGCTCCTTCGGCGAGCTCTGCACCGATGCCCACGGCGGTGAGAACCGAACGGTTGTGGTCGGGATCGCTGTGAATATCGAGAAGGCTGACGCCCGGCGCCCCTCCGAAGGCTTCAACGAGCTCCTTGAGCACGGTCTGATCACGCCCCTCGCTCACGTTCGGAATGCATGCAAGCAACACAGGTCTCCTCCTGAATGCATTCTCCTCTGTCTGTTTTTTGCTCAATCCCCGCGACCCGCGGAGCGCGGGATCGGGAACTTCGTTTTTTTACCCGAGTTCGCATCGGCAAGAAAGGCCGGCTGTGGATTTCCCGCCCACGGGGCCGGACTTGGTCTGAAACACCTTCTGTGCTACCTTGGTACGGCGTTCTATGAGCGACTCGGGTCCTTTGAAAAACGTGCGTCTTGGATCGGAGAGGAACCATGACGGCCGAACGCTATTACGTTGCTGTTGTCGACTTCGGAAAGACCAACAAGAAGGTCCTCCTCTATGACCGGGATCTGCAGGTAAAGAGGATCGAGAGGAAAACTTTTGAAGAGATCGAAATAGAAGGCCTGAGGTGCGATGACCTCAACGGCGCCATGGAGTTCGTCTATGAGTCGCTGAGGCGGCTTGCCGGTGAGTTCTCGCCCATACGCGCTGTTTCCTTTACAACTCACGGTGCTTCTGTTCTGACGCTCGACGGGGAAGGAAATCTTGTTTTCCCGCCGGTGTCTTATGATCACAGCCCGCCCCCTGAGCTCTATGAAGAGTTTTACAAGGAATTCGGGGACCGGCGCCGATTGCAGGCCCGGACTATGACACCGCCCTTTCCGTTTCTCATAAACCCCGGGATCGGCCTCTTCTTCCTCAAGAAACACGATCCGGAAAGATTTGAACGCATCGAACGCATCCTCTTCCTGCCTCAATATCTGGGCTTCTTGATGACCGGGCGGCCTGCATGTGAGCCGACCTACGTGGGGTGTCACACCTACTTGTGGGACTTTGAAGCCGCCCGGCCCTCCCATGTAGCCGAGGGGCTTGGAGTGGCTGACAAAATGGATCTGCCTTTGAAAAAACCTTGGGACGTTCAAGGAACGGTCAAGAAGGAATTGGCGGAGCGGCTCGGATTGCCGTCGGATTGTGTGGTCACCTGCGGGATCCACGATTCAAACGCATCACTGCTTCCGTATTTGCTTAAAGAACCCGAACGCGATTTCGTGCTCAATTCAACCGGCACTTGGTGCGTGGCGATGTCGCCGAGAGGTTCTTTTCCGCTCGCTGAGGAAGAGCTCGGCCGCGAGATCTTTTTCAACCTGAGCGCTTTCGGAAAGCCGGTCAAGACCACGATTTTCAGAGGCGGAGCTGAATTCGCATTTTGGTCCGAGAAGCTCGGTGGAGGTACGCCTCACCCGGAAGTACTCGATGCAGATCTTGCAGCTGAGGTGGTGGAGCGCCGTGCCTGCGTTCTTCCTACTTTGTACGCAGGAAGCGGCATGTTCCCAAAGAGTTACCCCTCGCTCGTTCGGGCCGATTATCTGCTTGAGGATCCCCTGAGAGCCTATTTGGCCTTGGATCTTTCCCTTGCGGTACAGTCCCGTGTTGCCCTTCTTGCAACAAGCGCCGGATCTTCTCCTACGATCTTCATTGAGGGAGGTTTCCGCAACAACGCGCCTTATTGCTCGCTGCTTGCGGCTCTGATGCCGGAAAGCGAGGTATACCTGTCGAATCTTGCTGAAGCTACGGCTTTCGGTGCTGCGATTCTGGGGGTTTGCGCGGTCGAAGGTGTGGAACCTGCAGCCGTTGCAGGCCGTTTTGCAATTGAAACCCAGCCGGTCCCTGCGGTTTCCATACCGGATCTTGAAGCGTACCGGGAAGATTTCGTACGGTTTGCGCAAACAGTGGCAGGCCGCTAAGCAGGCTTTTGGGAACGGTACCACTCTATCGTGCGCCGGAGCCCTTCTTCGACGGTCACCTGGGCCCGGTACCCCAAAAGCTCTCTCGCTTTGCTTATGTCGGCCAGACTATGCCGCACGTCACCCGGGCGTGGATCTGTGAATTCAGCAGGTACAGGTCCCGTGCGCCCCAGAATTCTTCCTATCATTTTCAGGAGGTCCAAAAGCGTACAGCGTTCGCCGCAAGCTATGTTTATCACCTCACCTGCAGCCCTGTCCGAGCGCGCTGCAAGCATATTGGCTTCAACAACATTTTCAACGTATGTAAAATCCCGGGATTGGAGGCCGTCGCCGTACACACAAGCAGGCTTACCCGTAAGGGCGGCTGTTATGAATCTGGGAATTACAGCCGCGTATTGGCTGTGAGGATCCTGGCGGGGCCCGAATACGTTGAAGTACCTCAGTGAGACCGTCTGTACGCCGAAAAGACGGAAGTACGTTTCGCAGTAGTATTCTCCGGTGAGTTTGCTTACCGCGTATGGAGAGCGCGGCGCAGGCTTCATATCTTCACGCTTGGGCAAGGTGGGAGTGTCCCCATAAGCAGAGGAGGAGGCCGCATAAATCACTTTGCCGACCTTTTTCGCCCGCGCTGCTTCAAGCACTGTGAGGGTCCCTGTTACATTCGATTCGTTCGAGCGCAGCGGATCTTCCACAGACCGCGCCACCGAAGGCAACGCGGCCTGGTGAAATACGACGTCCACGCCTTCAAAAAGCTTTTTTAGAAGCTGAAGGTCTTGAATGTCGGCTTCTACAAACTCAATCCGCTCAAGCACCCCTTCAAGTCGTTCCTTATTGCCGGTGGCCAGATTGTCGATAACGGTTACTTCATGCCCTTCGGACACCAAACGCTCGGTGAGGTGCGATCCGATGAATCCGGCTCCTCCCGTGACCACACAACGCACGTGTTTTTCTCCTTCCGTCTCTCGAACCCCCTGCAAGCGCATGGGGAAAGCCCCTGCCGGCAAGAGGCCACTATTGTGTGTCTCAAGGTGCCCGAACCGCAAGAGCTCGGACTCGTTGCCCCCTGAAGACGGGGCTGATAAGATCGAAGAGGTGGTCTGTGCAAATATAGTGCCTTTTCCCGGGAAGCGCCGAAGAGGGCGCCCCGCGGGATCACCTTCGGGCCTTTGTGCATTTTGCAGAGGCTCCGTATGTTGATCTCATTATCCAGCAGGGAGGCCGGTGGCGTGAGCGGATTGTTGAACGTCAGGCATGCATGCTTCCTCGGGTTTGCGTTGACTTTTTGCGCAAACGGATTGAGTGCGCCGGCTGTATTGTCAGAATTCATGTACCACTCGCCTTTCGGCAACAGGTTCGAGTACGTTGAGATCGCTTCCACAGGCGGTGAAGTTTCACTTGCGGGTTGGTCGCTTTCAGGGGGTGTATCTTATCGCTTCGAAGCGGGCTCGGTGATACCTGCAGGCGGAAGAATCGTCGTATGTGCGGACGTGGAGGCCTTTCTGTCGGCCTATCCTGATCTTGATCCGAGCCTGGTCTACGGGCCCTACGAAGGGGATCTTGAAAACGCCGGTGAGCTTGTCATGCTGCAGAACGCGCGCGGAGCGGTCGTGGATTCGGTCAGATACGATGACGATGCTCCGTGGGACTTTCTTGCAGACGGCTTCGGGCCGTCCATAGAGCGTGTCTGCCTGACTGCATCAGGCTCAGACCCCAACAACTGGAGGGCGGGTCCGGTTCCTTCCTCTGATCTTCTTTACGGCGGCTCGCCTCTTGAAGCTCCCGACTTCGCCCAGTGCCCGCCGCCTGAAGTCCAGAGGCCGGCCGTCCGCATAACTGAGATCATGTACCACCCGGTTATGGAGCAGGATTACGAGGACAGGCACGAGTTTATCGAAATCGCGAATGCGGACAGTGTGCCGGTGAACCTCGCCGGGTGGCGGTTTGTGGGGGGAATTGATTTCACCTTCCCCGACAGAACTCTTCAGCCCGGCGAGTATTTGGTAGTCGCCTTTGATCGCCAGGCGCTTCTTGAGGTGAAGGAGTACGATCTTGATCCAAATCAGGTTATAGGCGACTACGGCGCTCCTGACCCTCAAGGCAATGTGCGGAGTTTGGACAACGGTGGGGAAAAAATCGGCCTTGTCAGCGCGGAAGGAGTCGGGATCGATTCAGTCACTTACGATGACGATTGGCCGTGGCCTACCGGAGCGGACGCTTTGGGTGCCGGCCGCGCTTGGCTGCCTTCAGAGTGGTTGCCTCTGGAGCAGCACCAATATCGCGGGCGGTCCCTTGAGCGGGTCAGTTTGAATTGGCCTTCGAATGATCTTGCAAATTGGGTCGCCTCGCCGCTCGACGGACCGACTCCAGGCCGTCCCAACGCTGGAGCCAGGACAGAACCGCTTCCTGTGGTTGAAGACATAGACTGCACCCCGGAGCCTCCTCACCCTGATGACGAATTGCTCCGTGCTGAAGACGATGTAAAGATCACGGTGCGGTTTTCAAGGCACGGGCAGGTAAGCGATGTCGCCATCGAATACTTCATTGAAGACGTGGCCCGGAGCAACGAGCCGCGGGAGATCCTCCAAGCCAACGACGCCGGCGTCCCACCGGATCAGTTCGCCGGAGATCGGGTTTTCACCGCGCTTTTCCCGAAGCACCCGGATCGGACGATTGTAAGATACCGGATTTTGGCTGATCGGGGTCAAGGCCAGGAGGTGGTTTCCCCGAGGCCTTCGGATCCTTTCAGGTGGCATGCTTTTTATATCAGCCCCAGGATAGAGGGTAGAACCCGAGCGTATGAAATTTTTATTTCGCCGGCCCAATGGGGTCGCATGTGGACCAACATTCAGGCCGGTAGGGTTCCGGGAGGCGGTTGCAACAGGCCGAACCCTACATGGGATTCCAAGGTTCCTTGTATTTTCGTTTACAAAGGCAAAGTATACGACGTTTTCGCCCGCTACCAGGGAAGCCGCTGGAACAGGCGGAACGGACCGGACATAAGCTCAGCCAGATGGCCTTATCCCCGCCCCAGTACAGGGCCTCTGAAGGCGCTCAGCTGGCATATAAACTTCCCGCGTTACGACGAGATGGAAGGCTGGCCGGGCCAAGTAGGCGGATTGCGTATCATTATCCTCAATAAGCTTACTCAAACTTGTCCCGGCCTTACTTCAGGTGCAGGGTACCGCTTCTTCGAAGAAGTCGGGATCCCGGTGCCGCGCCAGCGCTTTGTAAGACTTTACATAAACGGCGGCTATTACCGTTACATGCAGGAGATGGAACGCATCGGTGAGACATTGATCCGCCGCTGGATACGCGAACGCCGGAAGGAGGATCCGAGTTTCCGAGAGGAAGTCGGACATTTGTTCAAGTCTGTGGGCTGCAACTGCGACGAGGGCCCTTATGGGTGGGGCGACGAGCGCAGGCTCCCTGCCCGCTGCGGCTACAGCGCTCTTGAAAGATACGAATGGACCTATGATCCAAAGACCCACGAGTGGGCGGGAGCTCAACTTGTCATGGATCTCATCGAGCAGCTTAACGATGCGCGTGCCGCCGGGGTTGATGCGGTTCGTCAGTTCTTCATAGCCAACTTCGATATGGAGATGCTCACCGATTACATATGCATTATCAACTGGGCCGTACCTTTTGACGACATGTTCCAGAACCACTTCCTTTACCGCCGCACAAGCGATCACAAGTGGTTTATGATCCCTTGGGATCTGGATAGGGACTTCGGGTTCTGGCAGGGGCCTAATTCGAGCATCTACATGGGCGAGCAAGGTGATCCGAGCAACCGCCAGGGCTGGTGGAATTACCTGAAGGACGCCTACTTGAAGGCTTTCCGGGCGGAGTACGAGGAAAGACTGCGCGAGCTCAATGAGACTCTGCTTACGCCTGAGAAGATGAACGAATACCTTGACCGCGTCCTTGCCGAAGCAGATCCCGGGGAGGCAAATCAAGCTGCAGCGCCAATGAGCTGTTCGTTCAGCTCAGCCGCCTCCACTATGCGTAATTTTGCAGTGGTAAGACAGCGTGTCGTGCGGCAGGCGATTCCCAAGATTGTAGCTGATGCCGGCCCGGATCTGCGTGTTTTCGCAGGCGAAGAGGTTTTCTTTGATGCACGGGCTTCCCGGCCGGATCCGGCCCCCGGGGTTGAGTACCGGTGGTCAAACGGTATGAACGGGGATTACCCGTCGTTCGTCTTTGAAGAACCCGGAGAATATACGATCACTCTGACGATCGTTTATGACGGAGATTCGGCCTCCGACAGCGTCAAAGTTACAGTGCTTCCAAGGCCTGAATGGGCGTTCTTGGAACAGGAAGGCAGGGTTGTGATCGAGGCCGAGAGCTACCATATGAACCTGGCGCACGGAGAAAACGATGCATGGTGGACCGAAGAAACAGCGCGTTCGGGCTACAGCGGAAGCGCCTACATGCATGCCGCCTACAACGTCCGCAGAACTTTCTACAGCAACTACACGGATCGGTCGCCTGAGCTTCTTTATATAATCCAGTTTTCAGATCCCGGAACGTACTACATTTGGGTCCGTTCGTTGTGCGAAAGCACAAGCTGGGATTCACTGCATGTCGGCCTGGACGGGGTGGGGCGTACCGGAGACTGGTCCTTAAGGTTTCAAGTTCTCGAGGACACGTGGCAGTGGAGCAACAACACGCGCTCCAGAGGCCCGCTCCGTGTTGATGTCTCCAAGGCCGGCTTGCATACACTGTCGCTTTGGATCCGCGAGAGCGGCGTTCATATAGACAAGATCATTCTCACCAAAGATTCCACTTATCGTCCGGAAGGGCTCGGCCCTGCCGAAAGCCCGCAGGTTTCGCTGATCGGAGAGGGGGCGTTCATCCGCGGGGATGTCAACGGTGACCGGCGGATCGACATCTCCGACGCCGTCACGATCCTCAGGTTCCTGTTTGCGGCACTCCAGATTCCCTGTGAGGATACAGCAGACGTAAATGACGACGGGGCCTTGAATGTGGCCGACACGATTTATCTGCTGCAATACCTGTTTCTGAACGGCGGCCCGCCGGCGGCTCCTTTCCCCTCGGCCGGCTACGATCAAACTCCTGATCCATGGAGTTGCGGCGATAAGCCAAGCGGTTGATCTCAGGCAGACCCGAGCCCTGCCTTACGATCCTGACTCTGCGCCGTCGCTTCCTGCAGGAGCCCACTGGAGAATCCACCGCGCTTTGCTGACGTAAGGGTCGGTAAAGCGCAGCTCAAGCGGTCTGGTGCGCACTGCAGGGAGTATGGGGAAGAACTGAAACTGGTTTTCACCGCTGTAATTGAGCAGAATACCCGTACGCGGAGTATCTACGAAAATCCGCAACAATCCGCGTTCGGTATTGAAGCGGACCTCATAGACCGAACGGCTCACAGGCCAAGAGGGAGAGACGATAAGAGGCTCGACCACGACCACTGAATGGGGTTTCGTTCCGCGGGATATACGAAGGGTTTTCACCAAGTGGTGCGCGTCGAAGCGGTACTTGAGCTTGTACGTAATACCGCTGGTTCTGCCTGCGACGTCGCGGAGATTGCCCTCAAAGCTGAACTCCGTCGGCCGATTTGGATCCCATGAGAACTCAGGTTCGTCCTCGAAAAGGTTCGAGTACCATGCGTTGCCCTCGAAGCTCTGAACTCGCGGGGTAAGAGGTTGCACGTCCCGCTGGCGCGGCAGGTGGAGCACCTCTCTGCGGACAAAAACAGAGGGCGAGGCTATGTGCAGCGAGCCGAGGCCGTGCAGATACAGGTGTGCCAGCGCGCCGCCTCCCGGCGGGTATACCCCCGGAAGGGGACTCCGCCTCCAGGATAAAAGGGCGCGGAAAGAGTCGGTGCATATAAGAGCGATCCGGGTACGGCGGAATACTCGAACGCGCGGGGGTGTCGGCAACTCACTCTGGGGACCGTTCAGCTCTCCCCATGTAAGCGCGAGTGCCAAGCCTACCGCTTCCGTCACTGTGGGATAGACACAGAGGTCTTCGGCCCGGGCTCGGCTTGGCTTGTCAGGGCCATACCCGAGCAGCAGCGCTCCCGCGGCGCGTTTATCAGGCATTGTGCAGCGTTTTGCAAAGCGGAGGGTAAGAACCGCTGCACGCTTGAAAACCGCCTGGGTACGACCCAAGAGTCCGAAGCATGCAGTCGGGCCGTATCCCCCGAAGACCCCCCAAACAAGGTATCGCTCAATGCGATCCCCCCAGCCCGTTGCAAGAGATCCGTCCGGTGCAACGAACGCCAAGAGCCTGCGGGCCTCCGAGGAGGCTTCCTCAAGCAGAGGGCGGTTACCCTGAAGAAGGGCTTGCAATGCGAGCATGGGAAGCGTTTGGCACAAGGCTATACCTGCGTCAACCGAACCGAACCTGTCCTCACGGAAGAAGCCCTCAGGGGTCCGGTTTTCAAGCACGGCCCGTGTGAGGCTCTCCGCGTGGCGCTTCCACGCTTCGCTTTGAACAAGCCGCCCGGCAAGCGAAAGGGCACAGGCCGCGGTACTTGCTTGGCTTGTAGGACAATCGCCGGGGTGAAACCTCAGTATCAGAAAATCTCCGGCGCGCCGAAGAGCGCTTTCCCAATTACTGCGGCGGTCACTGTCGAGCATTTTTCCCAGTACGATATCCGCGCCCGCCAAGCACAGAAGCTGATTGGCAGTCGTTCCCCACCACTGGTGCGGCGTTTCGAGCCATGAGCCGTCTGATTGCTGTTGGGCCACAAGCCAGTCTCCCAAAGCAAAGGCGGCCTCCCGGAAGCGGCGGCGTTCTTCCTTGCTCTGTGCGCGGCGGGCGAGCACTGCAAAGGGAAAGACGGCTTCAGCAGCGCGTACATGGTAGCCGTGAGGCAGAGGGTTTGTGCTCGGGCAACGGATGGCACCGAAGTGCTCGCTGCTCCGGTCCTGCTCCTGGTCGGCAAGGAGGGATCTGCAAAGTTCGAGGAGAAATCGCTCGACTTCTTTTTCCGGCTCTTGCGCCGCGACGCCTTGGACAACAAAGCAGAAGGCACAGAACACGGCCGAGAGTGCGTTGATTCTCTTTTCGGCGAGGCGTAGAGGCTGCTTGGTTTCTACCACGATCCGCCTCTCTTTATATGACCGTGCGTAATTCGTAGACACCCTTTCGCCCCTCGATGCCCGCATTA
>CAZGYL010000117.1:0-10902 GCA_964529985.1 uncultured Planctomycetia bacterium
TTACAAGGAGAAAGAAAACTCCGATAAGCAAAGCTTTCACAACCGGCCTCGAACCGCTTTCGTAACGTGTTTCACTCATTGCGCATCCCCGCTTGGGCTGCAGCTCTTCCGGGGTGTCAGTCTCCTTCTTCCCGCGCGGCCTGAATCAAACGCAGGCGCACGCAACCGGGAAGAGCGGCCACCAGGTACGCGCCGCGGCGGCGCTCGGTTTCACTTCCCAAGACCTCCAGATTCCATTCCTCAGCCCGGCGGACGTAGTATCGCAGCTGATCGACAACGAGTGTGAGCTCAGGCTCCTGTTCGCGTTGAGGCCCGGGCAGAAGTAAGAGATCCAAGTTTCCAAGCCTGAACCGCCACCTGCCTTCCTCCCGGTCGGGTTCGGCGGTCAATCCCAAAAGGCGTTCGAAGAAAGACTTGGTCTCTTCGGTATCGGGAGCCTGCAGAGTCACGCACTCAACCCGCGGCCTAGGCGGAGGGATATCGAACCTGAAACGCCTGATGCGTTCGAGGATCTCTTTTTGAGTGCTTCTTATCCGCCTTTCGTTTGCAAACTTCTCTCTTTCGGCCGCAAGGCGGGCCAAGACACGCTCGGAACGCAGGTCCGAACGAGAATATGATTTGCAGAAGTTTATGTAACTCTGTACCTCCCTGCGCACAAGCGGATCCTCCCAGAGGCACCTCAGATACCTCAGGGCATGCGGCACCTCCTGCCAGGCTTCGCGTCGGCCGCTGCAGTACCTGCGTGCCGCTTCGGGGGTCGCGCTCGGTGCGGCGAACGACATGTCGAAATCTTCAAGCGGCGATCCCAAAAGCATAGGCGCCACAAAAACGTTGCCGAAAAAGGCGCGCCTGAGTACGGCGACCGATTCCTCCACCTGGCCTCTTGCAAAAAGGGCCAAGCCTCGGTCGAAAAGCTCCTGGGGCTCGGGCGTACGAATGGGCTCCGGAGGAATATGTGTCATAGGCTCTCTGGGACTTCTCCAAGAAGGCGCGGTTCCATTTTAGCCGGAGCCCCGCGGCATACAACGCCCTTGTCTCCAAGGCTCCGCGCTCTCGCTTTTCAGTCCCCTGAACGGAAAAGAGAAAGGACATCCTTCATCGGAACGATTCTCACCTTCGGATCGTCCACCGAACCGCTCACGTGAAAAACCGCGACGTTATCGATAAGCCGCTTTAGAACGTCCGAGACAACCGGGATATTAGGCAGGCCGAACGAGGGCAGCGAAAGGTAAAAATCCAGGTTGAGTTCGAAATCCATGCTCCCGCCGCCCCGCAGGGTAAGCAGATCGCTCTGAAGAGTTATCGAGCGCGAGGTAGGCGCTTTGAACCGCCCTCGATCGAAGACGAACGTCACGTCCACCCGGTGGAAGTATGAGTTCCCCACAGGCTTCAGCCGCAGAAGGTTGAAAATGGACACGAAGAGCGGCAGGCGCACCAGGTTCGCCTGGCGTACTTTAGCCTCCCCCGAGCCTTTCAAACTCCTCAGATCTCCCAGCGGACCGTAAAACAAGGCCGTCGCTTCGGCCCGGCCTTCCGCTTCACCGCTTTTGAAAAGATCCTTTGAGGCCTCGGCAAGATCCACGTCCTTTACAAAAACCTGTCCTACGAGCTCCCTGCGAGCTCCGAGATCCACAGCCAGGAAACCCGTTACACGGCCGCGGTAAGCTTCAGCCGACTCGATCCAAACCTGAAAAGAGTCGCGCGCGGATTTGTCATCCGGATAGCGGCTGAGGAAGGCATTGTATGTCAAAGGAGGCAAACCGGGCGCAGGCCCTGATTTCGCAAACCTGGCCAGTAGTTCGTGTCTCCTTCCGTACGTGCAAGAAAGCACGACATTGGTGAGCTGCAGGCGGTTGAACCTTACGGAAGCAAGCTGGAGTTTTCCCGTCGCTTTATGAGGATAGTCGGTTGCAGCCTTTCCCATCACCCGGGCCCGCCCGCTTATCTCCCGGAACTTCATGCCCATATCCATAAAGCCGTTCGTCGTAGTGACCTCGGCTTCGTACGTAAGCTCATAACGGGTGGGATCAGAGCCGCTTCGACGGTAAAACACCGTAAGCGAAGGCACATCGTAAATACCTTTCACCGAAAGGCCGCCCAGAAACTGCCTGATATGCCCGGGAAGGGCGGCAAGCAACTCGGAATCCTGAGCATTCAGCCCGGAAGCGCTGAGCTCAAGATCATATTCCCAGGTATCTCCCCGGCGGTTGACGACCGCCCGCTTGCACTTGAGCGACAAAGTTCCATGACTACCCTGCAGATTCTCGACCCTCACAGAGCCGTCGCTTACCAGAATGCGCCCGCCGTGAAGAGCAAGACGGTAGGGAAAACTGCGGTGCCTGCAGGAGCCCTTCAACACTTCGGCATCGATTTGAACGGCTGCTTTATCCTCCGGCTTTCTGCGGTAGACCTTCACCTCCGGTCTTATCCGTCCTTCAAAACCGAAGTCTTCGATAATCCGTCTGCCTTCAGGTCCTATGGCGGCCGTCAGGTCACGATCAAGCGGCAGATCCGGGCTTGCAAACACAAATCCGAATATGCTTCCTGCACCTTCTTTGCGCCAAAGTCCGCCCCGGCAGATAACTTCGGCAGACCCGTGCCGGCCTTTGAGCTTCTCGATTCTCACTTCGCCGCGCTTGATGAAAAGCTTCCCCGTTATCCCTTCGACCGCATAAGGAAATGCCTCATAGCAGAGCCTTGCTCCGTCGGGCTGCATTGTGATTTCAATTTCCACCAAACGATCGCCGGGCCGTCTTTTAAGTGCCACAAGTCCGCCGGCCCGTCCGCCTACCTGTAACTCGTCCCAAACCGCGCGCACCTCAGGGTCCAGCGCTGAGCGCAGTTTTTCATCAAGGGGCAGATCTTCGACCTTAATCGACATGTCGATCATGCCCCGGGCTTTGGGTTCAAACTTCCCTTGCAACTCAAGTTTTGCAGGTCCGCTGCGGCCCACTACAGGACCGTCGGTCGTAACGAGCTTCCCGTTGAAACGCAACCTGCCTTTAAGTGCGGAAACAGGATACGGGAACAGAGCGGGAACCACCTGCACCCCAAGGAGTGCAACGGCTCCTTCCACATGCAAAGCGCCGCCTTTAAGTACGAAATCTCCCTCGACCCCGAAAGGGCCCGTGATCCTGAAATCCTTCCAAATCTCTTTGATTTTCTCCGGTGCAGCCGAAGCGATGCGTTCGTCTACAACAAGCCCTTCAACTGAGAAACGGCCCTTCGCACCTTCGATCTTTCCTCCTCGAAAAGTAAATGCCCCTCCCCCTTCAAGGCGGCCCGCTCCGATACGGCAGGTGACCTTTCCCAGTTCAAGCACCTGTCCGTTGAAGCTGAATCTGCACCTCAAATCCCGCAGCGGATACGGGATAAAGGAAAGATCCGCGCGGCCGTTCTTGATCAAACCGCCGGCCTGCACTTTCACAGCCTCGCCGCGCCGGAACGAAAGATCCACGTGCAGGTCCGCAGTTCCTGAGGCGGCATGCTTTCGCGCGATATCGCTGATGCGCCCGGGAAACCGCTCAAGAAGCGCTTGCCCGACCACAAGCTCAGGAACCTCAAACACAACATCAAACCGTCCTTCCTTGGGGAACCAGTCGCCTGAGATCCGCACCCTGCCCAGTAGAGCGTTTACAGCCTCGGCCTGCAGGTTCAGGATCTCCCCCTGCCGCCCAAGCGTCCCCTCGAATTTGAAGGAGAAGTCCTCAGCGTCAGTGTGCTCCAACCGTGCAATCGAGAATTCCTCGGCCAATCCTTTGGGGTCCACAAGAAGCTTGCACTGCTCAAAGCGCAGCGCCTCGGGCAATGAAATCGCAGGCGCCCGGGGCTTTTCGGGCTTCCGGAGAAGTTCTTTGAGATTCCACCCGACTCCCTTTCGGTACTGCAGGTGAAAGGTCGCTCCGCTTATGGTGATGGATCTGAAAGCAACTCTTCCGCTCAGCAAACCCGAGAGGCTCACCTTCGCTCTTACCTTGCGGACGGCCACGCATTTTTCCCTGCCCTGGTGCTCGGGGGCGCACACCCACAGATCTTCAAGCTCAAGTACCCGCAGGGATCGGAGCTTTACCGAGCGCACATCAAGACGACAGCCGGGTGCAAGCGCACGCTTAAGCGCCGCAAGAGCCCGGCGCCTCAGCTGCGGCCCGCTTAGGTTGAACCACAGAAGCCCCGCAGCAGCTGCAAGCAGGAACGCAGCAGCTGCAAGCAGGCATAGTACTCGCCGCCGCCTCCTCCGCTTTTTTCCGTTCTTACGGCCCATCTGCTTCTGACTCCCGCTGCCTGAGCTTCTGTTCCGCTACGGACAAGCGGAGATACAAGGGTGTCAACTTGTCAAGCTCCTCCGCTCCCTGCTCCAGGAACCGCCGAGCCCCCAGGCGGGCCACCACCGAAGCACGCGGTCGGGCCCAATCAGCGTCACCTCGCTCGAAGCCGCCGAAGACTTCGCTGTAGCGCATGATTCCGTCCCCGAAAACAACAGTCCCCTGGGGAAGGCGCGGCAGGAGTTCCTCCGGACTTCCTACGAAATTGAGAAAAACAGGCCTTCTTTCCGGCAACTCGTACAAAGCCGCATAGACCTGGCCCAGTCTCGCATCAAGAATGCAAGCTGCAGCAGGAGCAGTGAGATCCGAAGGCAGGTTCTGCGCAATGACTTCAAAAAGGCCCACGCCGACAACCGGGCGCTCCAGGGCGAACGCGAGGACCTTAGCTGCAGCAACCCCGACCCGCACCCCGGTATATGAGCCCGGGCCGCGATCAACAACAAAGAGGTCAACGTCGGCGGGACCGATTCCGCAAGACCGCAGGAGTCCTCTGAGGGAAGGGAAAATACCTGCTGCGTGGGCGCATTGCCCTTCGAAAGAGCGCACTCCGGCGGGCTTTTCGTCCTTGAGCAAAGCAACTTCGCCGCTGCGCGTGGTTGTTTCAATGCCGCAGATCCACATTCTCTGAGAAACTCCGCGCGCCGATCCCTTGAAGCCGTAAGCCGGCCGGCTCCCGGCAGAGCCCGGAGTGCCCAGTTTACCCGATCAGCGAACGGAAGAAAGCAAAGCCGGCCGGAGGCCAAGCCTCGGACGCTTTTCGGCCACCTTGACAGGTGTCCGCCGTGGACCTACAATCCCCGGATTACCGAATCGCCGCCTTTACGCAAGGGCAGCGTGGCTCCGGTCGGTCCGAATCAAATCTCTCTCTCAGCGTCTTTTGCCGCCCGGGTAGATCGCAGAGGAGGAACACCGTGGCACGCCGATTACTGCTTGCAGGCAACTGGAAAATGCACAAGACGCTTCCCGAAGCTCTTGAGCTCGCACAGGGGCTGCGGGAAGACCTCAAGGATGTGACGGACCGCGATATCCTTGTTTGCCCTCCGGCCCCCCTGCTTCCACCGGTTGTCGAGGCCCTGAAGGGATCAAATATCGCGGTCGGCGCGCAGAACCTCTTCTTTGAGCGGGAAGGCGCTTTCACAGGTGAGTGGTCCGCCTCAATGCTTACCAGCATAGGGGTTACCCACGTTATCGTCGGACATTCCGAGAGACGGGCGATTTTCGGAGAATCCGACGCCTGGGTCCAAAAAAAGGTGGCCAGGGCCTTGGAGGCCGGACTGGTTCCGATCATGTGCATCGGTGAAACCCTCAAAGAGCGCGAGGAGGGAGAGACGTTCACCGTTCTGCTGCGCCAAGTAAGAGCAGGTCTGGCCGGACTGAGCCCCGAGCAGATCGCACGGGTTGTCATAGCCTATGAGCCGGTTTGGGCCATAGGAACCGGTAAAACAGCCACACCGGAGCAGGGACAGGAGGCTCACCGATTTATTAGGGAAGAGCTGGGCAAACTTGTGGGCGAAGATCTGGCCGCCACCGTCCGAATCTTATACGGCGGGAGCGTGAAACCTGAAAACGTGGCCGCGCTTATCGCCCAACCAGACATCGACGGCGCACTTGTAGGCGGAGCCAGCTTGAAGCGGGAAGCGTTCGCCTCGATTGTGCGGGGAGGGGCATGACGGAGTTCGTCCCCGGCCGAAACGAAACGACGGAGCCCAACCATGCTTGACGTGGTCTTGACCATTTTGATGATCCTTCTGGTGCCGATCGGGCTTTTCCTCATCATTGTCATGCTGCTTCAGGAGAGCAAGTCCGGCGGATTGTCGGGGGCCTTCGGCGGAGGGGGTACGGAAATGCTCCTCGGCGCTCGAGCCGGTAAGGAGCTTTCCCGCATGACAGTGTACGGGATGATCCTTTTTACAGTGATACTCATTTCGATAGGGATCCTCTGCAACGTATCGCAGCGCACGCCCAAGGGAGCCGGCGCTGGAAAGAAGCCCCCGGCGGAAACCTCGGTTGAAGCCGGCAAAGAAGCTCCGCCCGCGGAAGGCGCAACCGGTGGAAGCGGGCAGGCGCGGCCTGTTTCGGGCAAGAAGCAGGAGAAGGCCGCGGACGCCGCCGAAGAAAAGAAAACCGCACCTCAAGAGGGAAAGCCTGCTCCACAAGAAAAAGAGGCTCCTGAGGGGGCAGCGAAAAAAGCACCGCAAGAGACCGGCGGGAAAGGCGGCTCTGAGGGAGCGAAGGCCGGTGCTCCGGCCGCAAAGGAACCCGCTGCTTCAAGCTCGGGCAGCTGACACCGACCATGGCACGGGCACGCAAGAGCGCCCGACCCGTTATGAGCATGACGGGCTTCGGCGCAGCTGAGGAATCGGGAAAGGGGTTCTCCCTCGCTCTTGAAGTGCGATCGGTCAACAGCCGCTATTTACGTATCCAAACCAGGATTCCTGAAGAGTTGGGACATTGGGGCGGTCCTGCAGAAGAAATGATACGCGGGTCGATCCGCCGCGGCACCGTGACCTTGACTGCACGCCTTTACCTGGTACCCGGAGAAGCGGCCGAGCTTTTGGATGAAAAGGCTTTACAAAAGTGGCTTGCCCTTTGCATTAAGCTTGCACGTCGCTTCAAGGTGCAACCGCCTCAATCGATAACCGAGGTGTTGGCCCTACCGGGGGTGCTGCCCTTGCAGGGGGAGAGGATCGCTCCCAGACCCGCTGTGCTTGAACCCGTTTTCCGAAAAGCGCTCAACAAGGCTCTGAAGGGGTTCCGCGAGATGCGCCGCAGGGAAGGAGAGGCCCTGGCATCTGAGATGCGCCTGCGGCTTAAGAAGGTTTCCAAGCTGCTTCGGGCGGTTGAGAAAGCCGCACCCGAAGGGGTGCGAGCAGCGCAGAAACGGCTTTACGCCAGAATCGCCGAGCTGCTGGAACGCCGTGAGGACGAACTTACCCACGAGGAGCTTGCACGTGAGGTGGCGCTTCTTGCTGAGCGCTGCGATATAACCGAGGAGCTTGACCGATTTAAGAGCCATGTCGCCCAGGCCCAATCAGCGCTTGCCGAAGGAGGACCTGTGGGCAGGCGGCTTGAGTTTCTGGCTCAAGAAATGCTCCGTGAAAGCACCACCATGGCGGCGAAAGCGGCAAGCCCCGAGCTGACCGAGTTGGTGCTCGAACTGAAATTGGAAGCGGATCGGCTCAAGGAACAGGCTCAGAATATCGAATAGAGGCAAAGGGAGCTGAAAAGGGGGCTTGAGAACAGGTGGCGCAAAGTGCACCCGAACGCGAGACCGACTCCGGTCAGGGCCTGCTTGTGGTCCTTTCAGGGCCTTCCGGGGTGGGCAAAGATGCGATCGCCTCGCGCCTGACCCTGCGGCCGGGAATCGTGCGGGTGGTCACCGCCACCACCCGACCTCCGAAACCGGGGGAGCAGCACGGTCGTAATTATTTGTTTTTAAGCCGGGATGAGTTCCTCAGAAAGGTTGACGAGGGCGGGTTCTTGGAGTATGCTGAGGTTTTCGGGCACTTCTATGGCACACCCGCAGATGCAGTCCATTCCTACCTGCAACAGGGAAAAACGGCGCTCTTGCTCATCGATGTGCAAGGGGCCCGGCAAATCCGCCGAGCCCGACTTCCTGCACTGTTCGTTTTCGTCGCCCCTCCGGACCGCGAAACTTTGGTCCGCCGGCTCCGGGGCCGGGGGCGGGAAGGAGAGGACGAGATCGCCCGTCGGCTGGCCGAGGCTGATCGGGAGCTTGCGGCCAGCAGTGAATTCGATGCCGTCGTTGTGAACGACGAGTTGGATCGGGCAGTGAAACAGATCGAATCGTTGATAGATGAAAAGCGGCGCCGGCTCAAAGAGCCGACGCAGCGCGAGTGAAACGGGATCGGTTCAGGAGGCTTTCTATGCTCGACATTGAACTGGAAGAGCGGCTGGTGGAAAAAGTCGGTGGGAAGTTCAAGCTCACCAGGCTGATTCAGCAGCGGCTCATCGAGCTCAATCGGGGTGCTGCACCTTTGGTGGAGGCGGACGATCTGATACAGCACAAAGGGTCGGGCCCTCCCCGCAGCCCGGAGCTCATGCGCGTGGTTATCCGAGAGATTCTTGAAGGAAAGATTTCTCTTGCTCCGAAGGCCGAGATCGAGTTGAGCCTGGAGGAGGAGGCTGCGCGCCTGCGCGAGGGCAAGACCGAGGAAGCGGCTTTCGGCGAAGAGCTCCGCAAGATCAAAGAGGAGAGGGTCAAAGAGCTTACCGGCTTCCTGCAGCCCAAGGAGTAGGTACAGGTGACCCGGGAGGGGCCGCGGCTAATCCTCGGGGTGACCGGCTCGGTGGCGGCTTTTAAGGCCGTTGAGTTGGCCTCCTCCCTGACCCAAAAAGGCTGGGAGGTAAGGACGGTCATGACCGATTGGGCCTGCCGATTCGTCACCCCCTTGTCTTTTTCCTCAGTAACGGGAAGTCCTGTTTACACCGACGCCGACTATCCGGATCCTTCGTGCGCCAAAGACCATGTGAGCCTCGCCCGCTGGGGCCGGGTTCTTGCGATAGTGCCTGCAACAGCCAACACAATCGGAAAGTTGGCCCACGGTCTCGCAGATAATATGCTCACGCTGACTACGCTGGCTTTCAGGGGACCGGTACTTGTTGCGCCCGCAATGAATACGGCCATGTACGAAAGCCGACCTGTGCAGAAGAACGTGAAGATCCTCATGGAACTCGGTTACAGAGTCGTAGGCCCGGCCGAGGGGAGGTTGGCCTGCGGCGAAGAAGGCCGCGGCAGGTTGGCTCCGCTTGAAGAGATAGAAAGAGCTGTTGAAGAACTCCTCGCAAGCGGATCTTAGGATCCGCACAGTGCCATGCGTTTCCTGATCACCGCAGGCCCGACGCGGGAATACCTGGACACCATAAGATTCATAAGCAACGCTTCCACCGGACTTACCGGTTTTGAGATCGCAAGGGAAGCCGCCCGCCGGGGACACCAAACCGTGCTGGTCGCAGGCCCTACCTCGCTTGCCGATCCTCAGGCTGTTGAGGTCGTGCGGGTGACCTCCGCTGAGGAAATGCTTCAGGCTGTAATGCAACACCTGCCTGAGAGCTCGGTCGTAATAGGAACCGCAGCAGTGTGCGATTGGCGTCCGACTTACACCTTTCCGCACAAGAGGCCCAAGGAAGACGGTCCCCCGGTGCTGTCGCTCGAGCCCACACCGGACATCCTCAAAGAAGTGGGCAAGCGCAAAGAAGGACGCCTTGTAATAGGGTTTGCACTGGAAGACACCGAAGGCCGCTCAAAAGCTCTTCAAAAGCTGAAGCGCAAGAACATGGATTACATTGTCTTGAACGGCCCCCAAAACTTGGGCGCCCCCGAGGGAACGTACGAGATCATTGACAGCAAGGGTGCAATCTGGTCGTTGGGAAAACTCGCGAAAACGGAGTTTGCTTCGGTTCTCGTTTCCCTTGCGCTGCAAGGGACGGACGCACTTGCGGGATTCCCGCGCCTCGCCCCGCCTTGACTCTCAAAGTCGATCCATAAAGCTCACATGCAAATGTGCCGATAAAAAAGTGCCCGGGCCGGGATTACCGGAGTGTGCCGTTGATTCTGAAGTCGCCGCCAGCTGGTCAGAACACCTTGCACGCAGCCCCAGCCGGCGCACAATGGACCCGATGCTCAGCTGAGCGCTATAAGTTTTTGCAGACAAGAGGAAAGTCGTGGCCAAATCCGCACGTGCACGCAAAGGCGGGCGCCCGCCCAGCAGGGCCAAGGCCGCACTGAGCGAGATCCTCGGCCTGGTGATGCTTCTGGGAGCGCTGTTTCTTTTCGCAGCAGCTCTTACTGCAGGAGGCAGTCTCCGAGTTCCACCGGTTCGCACGAATCTCTGCGGCCCTGTGGGCGAGGCTGTGGCGGTGTTCCTCCGCAGATGGATCGGCCTGCTTGGCACGTGGGGACTTGTGGGGGCGCTTGCAGGTGCAGGCGTAACGTTGATCGGCAAGAAGCAGTTTCGGCTGGCTGCTGTGCGGCTTTTCGGAGTGCTTCTTTTCGTCGCGTCGCTTGCAACTCTTGAAGAGGTGACAAGCCGCCAGGGCGCACCCTACGAGGGGCCTTTCCGCGCGGGCGGATTTGTGGGATTCGCTCTCGGGGATCTGGCGCTCAAGCACCTGAATTTCTTCGGCACGTATGTGGCTGTGGGAGTAAGTCTGGTTGTTTCGATCGCAACTATGACCGACATACTGATCGCTCCTGAGGAGAGCTACACGCTGCCTTTGCTGCGCTGGGTCCTGCAGGCCGCACGATCCGCGCTGAGCCTCCTGTTGCGTTTTCTATGGAAACTTGCTTGCGCCCTGAACCCTCTCCGCCTCTTGCGGCTCGCAGGAAAGCTGAGGCTCCCGAAGAAGGCCGAAACCCTGAAAGCCGCCTCCCGAAAGCCCGCCGCCGCTGAAGCTGAAGACGAAGAAGAAATTGAGGAGGAAGAAGAAGAGGAAGAGCCTGAGGAGGAAGAAGAGGAATACGAATACGAAGAAGAAGAGGAGGAAGAGGAGAAGCGGGAGATCACAATCCGCGTTGACTCCGGAAGGAAAACACGTACCAGCCGGAAGGGAGCCGGAA
>CAZGYL010000118.1:0-10885 GCA_964529985.1 uncultured Planctomycetia bacterium
AATCTCTCCGCCATCCGCTCCCGTATTTATTGGACGAGGCACTTATGGGGCCCTATGGCTTACCGGGGCCAGTTTTAGGAACCGGAAAGTGGTTTCTGCATGAGACACTTAGTCTCGCCCTTAGTGTCCGGCCGGGTGCCAGGTCACACGATTGCAGCCTTCTGCAAGATCTGAAAGAGGGCCTGGAAGAGGACGCTTAAAGGGTTTACCTCCGAAATCCTTATCGACCCGGATCGGAAGGCCGCCCGGGCTTTCGATCGTCTGGCCGACGGTGGCGGCTTTACCGACCAGGCCGGAGTCAACCCAAGGGGGGTTGAGCTCGAAGGGCGCCCTGTCGACGCGGAATGTAATCACAACACCGTACTTCTCTTCCTTGAAATCGAAACCGGTAACAAAGGGGGCCTCAATGCTGTGTAAATCGCCGAATCTGCTGCGTTTCGCACCCTCGTAAAAGATGTTCCAATCGGAGGCGTAGCCCGGCGCCGGGCGGACTCGATCGAGTCCGCGGCGCACGAAAATGTTGTTGAACCACTTGTCATCCCGCGGGATACCCTTCCTCCTGCCCACTATGAGGCAAGTGTGGGGCTTGTAGTACTGCGAGGAACGCTTTGTGTCCGAGACCATGGCGAAATCACAATCCACAAAAAGATTGTGAGCGAATGTACTTGCCTCCGAATTGCTCCGGATTCCCTTTCCTATCACTATGTTGTTGTCGACAAGCGTCGGCCCGTGGTTCATCTCCAGAAATATCGCCGCAGTATCGGTTTGATAAATGACGTTTCCCCTCACGCGCGCGCCTTGATTCGCCCAGTCGAGCCAAATACCGAAGGCTCCGTATCCCTGACGGCCTACGCGCCGGATAAGGTTTCCTTCGATTAGAACATCGACGGATTCGTGGAACTTAATGGCTGCTGTTTCCCAGCCCCCGAATTCCCGCCTGTAGTTTGTATCCTCGATGAGGTTGTTGCGTATTATGGAGCGCGTTGCGCCTTTCTGGCCTGCGATGCCCGCTTCTCCGCACCTGCGTATTATGTTGTTCTGCACGATATGGCCGCCGAAGGCCTCAATGTCCCTGTAATCCACACCGGGTGCGTGGCCGAGAATGATCCCCACACAACGAGCGTTGACAATGGTGCAATTTTCTATCACCCAACATTTCCCCATACGTGGTCCTATAAGGCCCATTTGAAGGAGGAGTCCGGGAGGCTCCCAGTTCTCAGCAGAATGCATAAGGGTGAAACCGTCCACCGTAATGTACCCCAGGCCGCTTTTCTCAGGCATGAAGACCGCCTGCCTGACGTTTATTTCTGTAAGGCTGCGATTGGGATCCACCGCACCGAAATTCGCCCAAATCGTGGTCATGCCGTTTTCAACACGGCAACACCACGTACCTTTCTGAGCTGAAACCTCCTCCAATGTGCGCTTTTCGAGTAAAGCTTCGCCGTCCAGATAGACATCGCCCCGGTGGTGCCACAAGCCGTAGTGAAGCCAGCCGCCGGAGAGTTTGAGCGCATAAGGGTTATAACGGCCGAAGAAAGAATTCGGAAGCGAAACCCTCCACACTCCGTTGCCTTCCCTGCGCCATGAAGTGATTCTTTCCGACCCTTTGATAACTACCTTTTCGCCGGGAGCGGCTCGATAGATGATGCGCTTCCCTTCTCCGGTGCCGCCGCGTGCCGGGCGGACCCATTCCCGATAAGTTCCCGCATGAACTATTACCACATCGCCGGGCATTGCAAGCTCAGCGGCCTTGCTTATGGTAAGGAGCGGACGCCGCCGAGTGCCCGGATTGGTATCACTGCCTTGCTTGGAGACGTGGATCTGGCGGCCGTGACAAAGCGTGAAGGAGGTGAAAAGGGCCGCGGTAAAGACAAGCGACTGCCATATCCTACGGAGTCTTTTTGAGCTCGGACCGGGCATGGCGGTAACCTCCTTGGGTTCAGCGATTCTAAATCAGCCGTCCATGCGGACGGATCCTCGCCTTCAGCCTAAACCCGGCGCAAATCGCGATCAATGGCTTGCAGCCGGCAGCAGGCGCGTTGAAACGCCGTCGTATCGGCGGGACCACCTCTCTTTACCCTGCCGTCGTCTCGGCATAGCATGAAAACCTTCGGGGAGCAGGGCGTAGGAAAGGCAATCGGTAGGCGTTTCCTTTACCGCCCTTTTGCACTTTCGCCCCCGGATATCCCAAAGGAGGTTCATATGCTTATCCGAAAGCTTCTTGTTTCCTGGATCGCGTTTTGTTGCATGAGCTGCGGACTGAGGGCCGAACTTCTGGTCGGCACGGCTACAGCCGACATCACTCCGCCCCTGCCGGCGGCCCTTTCCGGTCAGTTTTCCCTTCGAGTGGCCCGGAAGGTTGAAACCCCGCTTGAAGCCGACGTAATAGCGGTTGAGTATCGGACCGGAGGCGTGAAGAGGGACGCGGCGGTTTTTGTTTCCTGCGACCTGGTCCTTATCACGCACGAGGTAAGGGATAGAGTCCGCAAGAAAGTCGCCGAGGAGCTTTCCGACCTTGATCCTTCCAAAATCATATTGAACGCCACACATACGCATACAGGTCCTGTTACAAGGCGCGACGTTTATGCGATCCCGCCGGGGGTGCTTCAAGTTCCGCGTTATATCGAATTTCTTGTAAACCGCGTTTCCGGTGCGGTGATCGAAGCGTGGAAGAGGCGCAAACCGGGAAGCCTGTCTTGGGGGCTCGGCCATGCCGTTGTGGCTTACAACCGGCGTGCGGTTTACGCCGACGGCAGGGCCCGAATGTACGGGCGCACCGATGTTCCGGACTTCATAGGGCTTGAAGGCTATGAAGATCATGACATTGGAACTTTGTTTTTCTGGAACGGAGATGGCCGATTGGCCGGCATCCTTATCAACGTATCATGCCCGGCTCAGGAGGTTGAAAGCCGAAGTGCGGTGAACGCCGACTACTGGCACCCTGTTCGGCGGAAGCTGCGCGGACGCTACGGCGGCGGGCTTTGTGTTGTGGGCACCATCGGGGCTGCAGGCGACCAATCCCCGCACTTAATGTACAGGAAAGGAGCTGAGGAACGCATGCGCCATCTTCGCGGTCTTACCCGACTGGAGGAGATCGCAAGGCGGATTGTAAGTGCGGTTGAGGATACCTACGCCGTCGTTGAAGCGGACAAGCACCCCGATCCTCTGCTGATTCATAAGGTGGCAGAGGTAAAACTTCCCATGCGTATCGTGACGCAGAAGGAGTATCTGAGAGCCAAAACAGAGGCTGAAAAGGCTCGTTCCGCGATCAAAAGGGATCCGCGTGCCGCAGCCCGGCTTTACACCAGAATGAAGTGGCACGAGCGGGTGGTGGAGCGATTCGAAGCCCAGAAGACGGATCCCAAGCCCACGTTGCCGGTGGAGCTTCACGCGGTGCGCCTCGGTGGTGCCGCTGTGTGCACCAATCGTTTTGAGCTTTTCACCGAGTACGGGATTCGGATAAAGGCCCGGAGCCGGGCGACGCAAACGATAGTGATCCAGTTGGCGGGCCCAGCGACCTATCTGCCCACCGAGAAGGCCGTCAGGGGCGGCCACTACAGTGCTGAGGTGGAAAGTAATTTGGTCGGACCTCAAGGAGGACGGATTCTGGTCGACAACACAGTCGCTCTCATAAATTCGCTTTGGAAGGCCGAATAACCGATTAAAGGATGGTTTGCTTTTGCAAAAGGCTTAGACCCTCAGAAAAATCTTTCGCCTGTACAGCCAGTAGCAAATAAGCCAAAGCGCCGTAACCGTAGGAGGCACTTCTGTCATAAGGGCACAAGCGGGTCTGAAAATCCATGCATAGTTATGCCGGGTCGGCGGGATGCCGCCTCGGCAGTAAAGGCTTGCAAAGGCTGGAAGGGCGAACGGACCTGAGCAAGGGATGTCGCCGCAGGGGGCCGCTTCCCCTGTTCGTCTTGACCGCAAGTTGCGGGAAGGGCTAAAATCCGCATAACTCTTAACTTAAGTTGTTTTTTCGGTTCGGACGGAGCGGTTGCGGCAAAGCGGGTCCTGGTGCCCTGTGCCGGGAGGAGAGAGCGATGTTTACTGTCGAATCGTACCCTCTTGCGGTAGCAATGTGCGTGATCACGATGCTTTGCTGGGGTTCCTGGGCGAATACCCAGAAGCTCGCCACGAAGGAATGGAGATTTCAGCTCTTCTACTGGGATTACGGAATCGGAGTTCTTCTGCTCACCCTCATTTTCGCTTTGACCCTTGGAAGCTTCGGGTCGGAGGGAAGAAGTTTTTTTGCGGATTTGAAGCAGGCAAGCGCCAGATCCCTTGGATTGGCGTTTCTGGGGGGCGTGGTTTTCAACCTTGCAAACCTCCTTCTGGTTGCGGCGATCGACATTGCGGGCATGTCGGTGGCCTTTCCGGTGGGAATAGGAATCGCTCTGGTTGAGGGGGTGATCGTAAACTATATCCGCACGCCGAAAGGGGATCCTGTTTTCCTCTTTACAGGAGTTGCTTGCGTTGTGGCCGCCATCGTTCTCGATGCGCTGGCTTATCGGAGGATCCCGACCGAAGGCCAGAAGACCGTCCGAAAGGGCATTGTGATTTCGATTGTATGCGGCATCCTCATGGGGCTTTTCTTCTATCTTGTGGCTGCCGCGCTTCCGAAGAACATAAAGGACATCAATTTGCCCGAGAACGCGGGCAAGATAACCCCCTATACAGGGCTGGTTCTTTTCTCTTTAGGTCTTTTCCTCTCCAGCTTCATTTTCAACTCCATTCTGATGGCCAAGCCTTTCGTCGGTGAACCGGTGCCGTTCAGCGACTATTTCAAAAAAGGGAACCCGCGCCTTCATGCTGTCGGCATCGCAGGAGGTATGATCTGGGGAGTGGGAATGTCTTTCTCTCTTATAGCCGGAGACAGAGCGGGATACGCAATCTCCTATGGTTTGGGGCAAGGCGCTACTATGGTCGCCGCACTCTGGGGTGTCTTCATCTGGAAGGAGTTTAAAGACGCCAAGGAAGGCACCCGCATTCTCCTTTTTTTCATGTTCCTGCTTTTCATTGTCGGCCTTGGTCTGATCGTTTACGCAAACGCCTGAATATTACGAGGAGCCTGAAATGGCGGGAAAAATAGTCGTCGTGGGAAGCTCGAACACCGACATGATTCTTCAGGTTGAGAGAATCCCCGCTCCCGGGGAGACGATTCTGGGAGGTGAATTCTCTATGGCCGCCGGGGGGAAAGGGGCGAACCAGGCCGTAGGAGCCGCCCGGGCGGGTGGAGAGGTCACTTTCGTTGCGCGGGTGGGCGATGACATGTTCGGCCGTCAGGCGGTCGAAGGCTTTCTAAGCGACGGGATAAACGTGGACTACATCGTCCGGGATAAAGAAGTGCCTTCAGGGGTTGCGCTCATTTTCGTCGCGGCCGACGGCGAGAACAGCATAGGGGTCGCTTCCGGCGCGAATGCAAAGCTTTCACCGGGTGATGTACAAAAAGCGGCCGGTGTGATAGGTTCCGCCGATGTTCTTGTCATGCAGCTTGAAACACCGATCGAGACCGTGACCGAAGCTGCTCGCATAGCAGCCGCCCGCGGTGTGACGGTGATCCTTAACCCGGCCCCCGCTCGTCCTCTCGCTGATGAGCTTCTCGAGCTTGTTTCGGTGCTTACACCGAATGAGAGCGAAGCTCAACTTTTGACGGGGATTGAGGTCAGAGACGCGGAAAGCGCCGCTGAGGCGGCTTCCGCGCTCAGGAAAAGGGGAGTCGACACCGTTATCGTTACACTCGGTGCGAAAGGCGTATACGTATCAAGTGAGGAGTTCACAGGGCCTGTCGAGAGCTTCAAAGTGGAGCCTGTGGATACAACCGCAGCCGGGGATGTCTTCAACGGCGCCTTGGCTGTGGCTTTGGCCGAGAAGAAACCTCTTGCCGAAGCCGTTAGGTTCGCCAACGCGGCGGCGGCTTTGTCGGTGACGAAACTCGGCGCGCAACCCTCGGCACCCAAACGTCCTGAAATTGAAAACCTTCTGGCTTCGGGGAGCTGAGGGAAAATCCCCGAATCCGGGAGGCGCCGGGCCTTAAAAGCGGCGCACTTCGAGGTGGTCGAAGACCTGAAGCTCGGAAAGTCCCATCCCCTTGCCGCGCTGAGGCTCGAAGGTGAAGCGCACGTAGCGCGCGTTTGAAGGTTCCGGGAAGACGAGCGGAAATACGTAGGCCAGGCGCCCTCCGGCGGGAAGCTTCTCATAGCGCGGGTCGTCGTCATGTTCCCAGGGTTCGTAATCTGCCGGCGGCGTCCATAGATCATCGTGGTGGATCACTCCTTCGCGCCTCCAGTTTTCCTTGTCGGCCGAAGTCTCAACGATCACGCGGTGCGGGTGGCAGAAGAGAGCATTCGGCTGATGGGTGGCGACACGTGCTGCGGTCACACGCCTCAGGGCCCCGAGATCCATTGTAACGATCAACGGAGGCCCCCGGTCCCAGAAAGCGGTTGCCGCTTGCACTACGCGCTGGGTCGTGTAGTCCGTAGGGGCGATTACAGAGCCGTTTGTAAGCTCGCGACCGTCGCTGTCCGGGTTCCCGGACTTAAGGCTTGAGGGCCGGCTTACCGTGTAACGCTTCCCAAGCGCGATATTCCGCCCCCAGCGGTAGATCACACGCGGGGGCTCAAACCCCGGCCCCACGTCCTCGCCGTCCGAGTATCCGAGGTTTGCCTTTCGGGCGGCTGGAGGAAAAACCGCCGAGCGCAGCTCGACCGAAAGCATGGTCGGATCCCTGTAACCGGCCGTATTGATGGTGTAACTGTGGGGGAGTTTTGTCACCTTCTCTGTATGCGTGCGTTTGACATCGCCTGTTTTTCTATGTTCGATCCAGCTCCAGGTGACGTAAAAAGGCATGAAACCTGCGGTGCGAGTTTCATGCTCAATGCGGATCCAGACATCCTGCACGCCGTCCATGCCGTAAGTACGTGCGCCGCCTCTACAGAAAAAAGCGCAGGTAAGAAACGCCGTTCGGGCACCCTGCGGCACCTCCGGCCCCTCGATAGTGTGAACGACTTGTTTGTCGAAGGGGAAAGCCCCGTCCGATTTGCGGAAGAATTCCTTGAATCTGACCCCGTCGAAACTCGATCTCAGAGAGACGTAAGAGGCCGAGGAACGATTTGTGGCGACAATGCCGTAGGTGACGCGGCGTATGGCGGTCGGCGCTCTCAGGCGCCACGTGACCGCGCATTCTTTCCCGTTTACAGCAGAGCCGAGCGTCGCCTTGTAAATCCCGTCGGTCTTTTCCGTGCAGAAGACGTTCTGTTCCCTGAAAATCGTTCCCTTGTACCGGCCGCCGTGGAGCACGGGCCAAAGAAAGGTCGTCTGGTTTTGATCATCAGCCTTCAGGTAAATGCGGTTTGTTCCCAATGTGAGTTTGGGAAGGGTGCGCCGGTTCAACTGGGTAACGGTGATTATGGACAGGTCGATAAGTCCGACCCCGGCGGGCCTCAAGCGGGCTTTAAACTCAAACGCCACCAAGCATTGAGTGACACCCGCAACAGAATCACGCAACTTGCAGTCGATTCTCTGAAACCCCG
Organism: uncultured Planctomycetia bacterium; assembly: GCA_964529985.1. Lineage (GTDB taxonomy): Bacteria > Planctomycetota > UBA8108 > UBA8890 > UBA8898 > CAZGYL01. Next base: position 7,533 of record CAZGYL010000118.1, read on the forward strand.
TCTTGCGGGACTCCCAAACCGGGATCCAGGTGATCCCCGCCGTCCGGGATACAAGCACGCGCAACGTATCGGAAGGATCGCTTCGGAGGGCTTGTGCCTTGATATGCATGGAGGTAATGACGTTGGCGGCGGATATCAGGAAAACAACTCGGGCCGGCCTTTCCGCTTTCAAGGGCCGCAGGCGCGCGGCCGAACCGCTGCCGGGATCCAGGGCAATGTTTTCCGCTTCGTAAAAAAGAGACCGGCACCCGGGGTCGTTCAGATCGGGTTCAAAACGCCAGAGCCCGTTTCCCCGAATGTTATGCAAGCCGTGCTGCTCGTCGGGATCGCGGCCGTTCAGGGGTCTGAAGTAGTTGCGCCTCTCCTCCTCGCTTATGTTGGGCTTTCTTCGGTCCAAAGGCCTGAAGTACCGCGTGTAAGACTCATAAGGCCTCAGATTGAGGATATACCTGCGCCCGTATCGGCCGTACTGGCACCATTTGCTTACGCTGTATCCGCTTGTAAAAGAGGAAGCGCCGTTCAGAAGCGTTCGTTTGTAGGCAACCGGTTGATCGGACGCGCACCGCCAGCCCGTGGGGCCTATGTGTGAAATGCATTGGGGTGCTCCATGGTAGAGGTAGAAATGACCCGGCTCGCTCCTACCGCCTGAAAGCCCGCAAGAGCTTGCATTCTTTATCTCCTCGCAGCTTGCAACTTCCCCTGCATGGTTGTAGCAGAAGAAACTCATAGAGGAATCAAACATGTGCCAGGTTGCGCCGTTGTCCCAGGAAACCTCGCTTACAGTGTGGTCTCCGAGTTGGATATACCGCGCGCGGTATCCCAGATTCAGCCAGCATGATATGTTCAAAGCAGCGATTACGCCGCAGTTCATTGTGCCGTAAGAGTTGTAGTGCAGGATAGGATCCCAAATGAGGCGTCCGGCTTCGCGCGCGCAACTTGTCTGCCGGCGGCTTCTGCGGCCCCAACGCCAAATCGCGATACATTTTTCGCTGTCCGTCGTGCAGCCTTCCGTCGCCGTTCTTACAAAGGACCTTATATCCGTGTAGTCCGGACCGTTGTCCGTCCAAAGGTGTAGGTTGTAGACTCCGCCTGCAGGCATTCTCCGGTCGGCAGAATCCGCCCGCGCGTAAACACAGAAGGGATTCGCAAGGGTTTGTGTGCGGCGGCTTTCCCGCATTCCCTTTGGGGCTACGGCCGAGCTTGAACCGATCTTAATACAGAGGACTCCCCCTTTGCCGGGTAAGTGTACGCCTCCGGGGGATATTTTGACCCAACCGTTTCGGCTCTCCTTAACCCGGTATTTCCGCCCTTCTTGAAGCCCGAAAGCCAGCAAGGTATGGGCTTGCGGGAAGTGATACCGGAAAGCGGCACCGCCGCCCGGCGGGCAAAACACAAGAACATACTGGCTGCCGCTCAGAACGGTTTGATAAGCATGGCACTCGTCGGCTTCAAGCGGCTTCAGCCAGGGTGTCCCACCGGGTTTGCAATGACTCCATGCGGTAAGGAAAGTCGCTTGAGAGCTGTACCACTCAGAGACCACAAGCTTGACCGTGTTAAGTAGGCTTTCGCCTGTTTTGGATTTAAGAGCCGACGTTTCCCAGGCGAAATCCCTTGGCTCAAGGACCTCCATTTGTACGTCAGGCCGGGGCGGATTTCCGTAAAGAAGCGCAGATCGGCCTTCAAGCTTTATGCGGTCAAGGGGCGTCTCGCAGTGGAAAAACCACTCAACGCGCCGCCACGGCGCCGGGCCGGCCTTTTCGTTCAAACGTACGAAGTCGCAGATAATGAAGCGCTCGGGGCTGAGCAAAAGCGCATGCCGCCTGAAATTTTCCACTCCCGGGCCCAACGTTCGTCCGGCTTCACCCACGGCGTACTTGACCCTGCCTGCGGTTCCGAAAGCCACAATCCGTGCTTCTGCTTCCGGATCCATTTTCATATGGCGGCCGTCAACAGCGATAACATTGTGATACGCGCTGTCTCTGCGCGCGTATCCCGGGGGAATCGCCACGTAGCGGCCGCCTGTAAAAAGAGTAAAGTCGTTGAAATCGGCATGATCGTGATAAAAGGTGCTTGAAGGAAGCTTCCTGCCTGCTGCGATTCTTTGGGCCGCCTTGTGTCCGGCCGGAGGACCGCAGGCCAAAGAGATCACAGAAGCCCCACGATCCCACCCTGAGCGCAGAATCGCGATACCTTGATTCTCAAGAAGTCTTGAAAGAGGAAGAGATCGAGGTGGTTTCGGCGCTACATGCGGGTTGTACCAAAGCAGGTTCCAGGCGGCGCAGTGGGCGGCGCTGTAAAGGTACTGGGGCCAACTACGTGCGCGCGAGCTGCCTTCATACGGAGCTTGTGGAACGCCTTTGGGGCCGGGCTTCAGGTCGAACGGTTCTTCCTGATCGGCCAGCCACTGTGCGAAGCCGTCCTTGAAAACGGAAGCCAAGCGCCTGAGCAGGTGGCAGGCCGCACTGCCGCTTGTATTGTACCTGCCGCAGCGGAAGGAATCGTCGAGCGCTATGTAGCTCCCGTCGGGAAGGCGGTGGTACAAGCGGTAAAGCGCCGTGTTTCTCAACCAAGGGCGCCTGTGGAGGTCCTCACCTGCGGCCGTCTCCCAAGCGCTGTAAAACCAAAGCAGAGGGGCCAGAGCGTAACACCAATCGGCAGGCCCTTCGTGCCAAGCCCCGTCTGTGCCCAAGTACCGGAAGATCTCTTCAAATTCCTCTTTCGCGCGGCACGCCCAAAGGGCCGCTTGCGGCACCTCTCCTACCAAGGCGAGCGCAGCCTCGCCGTAGCCTGCCGTCGGAATCCAAAAATCGTGGTGGAGATAACAGCCGGCCCACCAAAAATGCGAGCGGCGCTCACGGAAGGATCCTTCGTACAGAGCCCCTGCAAGTCGGGCTAAAGTTCCCCGGATCGTTTCCTTCTCTTGATCGTTGAACTCAGCGTGGAGCCAATCGTAGGCGCGCGCAAGACCGGCTGCATAGGCCCCATAGCCGTAATTGCGCGGGCGCAAAGCCGCCCCTCGCGCCATCCTCAGGGCCCAACTTTTGGCTAAAGCCACTATTTGCGGGTCTTCTGTGAGCACTGCAGCGAGAGCCGCGTTGGTAACGAAAGCCCCTGCCGTCTCAAGCTGGACTTCGTTCAGCGTGCCTTGCGGTGTATCGGAAGGAGGTGACCAGGTCTTTCGGCTTTGGAGCCACGCAAGCAGATTCTTGAAATAGCGCTTGCGGGTCGTGTGGATCTCCCTTCTTATTTCCGCAAGCTCCTTGAGCCGGAAGTGGAGGCGCGGCCTGTCGGTTATGAATGCAATAGGTTGGTGGGCGACCGTTCCGCCGCGCAAGGGGGCGGCACCTGCAAAA
>CAZGYL010000119.1:0-10875 GCA_964529985.1 uncultured Planctomycetia bacterium
GGGCAGACCGCCGCCGAAGAAGTAGCGAAGCGGATAGGTTCCCCATGGCGTGCGAATGTATTTTCCTTTGACGGCTCTACTGACGGTTGAAACATGGACGCCGACAGCATCGGCCACTGTTTGCATACGCAAGGGTACAAGGTGATCAGGTCCGTGCTCCAGGAACGCCCGCTGGTGCTCCATTATGGCTTCGGAAATGTCACGGAGAGTCCGGCGCCTGCCGTCCAGGGCCTGCAGAAGCCATTGGGCCGATTCAAGCTTCTTCTTTACAAAGGAGGCGGCCTCCGGATCCAGAGACTCGTCGGACAAGAGCCGCTTGCAGGTTTCGCTCAGCTGTACCCGAGGAAGCCCATCGTTTTCTACGTTGACCACCCAGCCGTGCTCGCCTTGCTCCACGGTTACATCGGGCCTTATCGGGTGAGCCTCGTCAGGCAGGAATGAAGCTCCGGGACGCAAGGAAAGGTTCTCAATGTATGCGAGCTCCTCCTTGACCTCCTGGCAGCTGCACCCAAGCGCTTCTGCAAGCTGGGGGATGCGGTTCGTCTTCAGAAGATCGAAGTGGTCGCGTACGATCTGCTCTGCACGCGGCCGCCTTTCAGGCAGTCTTGCGAGCTGGAGGAGGAGGCAGTCCCGAACGTCTGTGGCACCCACACCTGCAGGATCAAGGCTTCGAACGGCCTGGAGCGCCTCGTCGAAGTAAGGCCTGAGCTCATGAGGCAGAGACTGCCGGATCTCTTCGGGCGGAAAGAGTAGATAGCCGCGCCAGTCGAGATTGCCGATTATCTCTTCAGCAACAGCGCGCACCTCGGGCGAAAGCTCAAGCATGGCGATCTGCTGGAGCAAATGGGCTGAAAGCCCCCCGGGACGCGCCGGAAGATCGGCGATGGGGTCATCTTCCTCTTCCCGGCTTCCGGAGGCCCTTCCCGGTCGATCGCGCACGGCTTCGAAGAGGCGGAACGGTCGTCCCGGCTCTTCGAAAGCTTCCTGCTCTCCCGCGCCCTCGGGCGCCAACTCAAGAGCCGGGTTGTCCACAAGTTCTTGGGAGAGGCGGGATTCGAGTTCCGCGATCGTCAGCGGCAGTACCTTCATTGAGAGGAGAAGCTTGGGACTTAAGACTTGCTGCTGTGCGAGCTTCGTTACGAGCTCAAGCTTCATTTGACGCTCCCCTTTGATGCGGCCGGAGCCGCGTTCCAATGGCTCGGGGCTGGTGGCAGGTACAGAGGGCTCTTCCCCAATCCGAGTGCTTTCACGTGTGGCGTTTTCTCACCCAACCGATCCATGGAACTATAGCACCGTTTTTCCGGAACGTCAAATGTTTCCGGAACAAGCTTCAAAACAGGTTTCTCAACGTAAGTGGGTTATAAGGATAGAGATATGTGGTGCGCCCGAGGCCGGCTGCAGAACCCGCCCCTGCCCCGGCCGAAAGGATCCTCCATGTCGCAATGAAGCGGCGTGCCGATCGGACCGAACCGGACCGCTCAAGCAGACCCCGGCCTGCTGCTTTTTTGACAGGCCCATAGGGATTCGGTACCTTTCTCCTGAAAGAGGAGGGAATCCGTGTCGACCAGGCAAGTACGTACCTTCTTGCGCCGGATCAAGCGGCGGAAATTCGGGGAACTTCTTCTCTCCCAGGGGCTCATAACTCAGGAGCAGCTCGAGGAGGCGCTGGAGATCCAGCGCAACGAAGGCGGGCTCTTGGGGGAGATAATGGTCCACAAGGGCTTTATCACGGAAAACGAGGTCGTACGGCTTCTAAGCACGCAGTACGGCCTGCCCGTGCTGCGCCTCAACTGCTACCAGATCGACGAGGGCCTTGTCAATCGATTTGACAAGGAACTTATTTACGTAAATCTCCTGATGCCGCTCAGCAAAGTGGGCGACTTGGTGCTTGTAGCGGTTTCCGACCTTCCGGACGACGCCCTTGTGGAGCAGCTTGAAAAAGTAGGCGGCGGAGAGGTGGTTTTCTACGTGGCCTCGCCGACCGATATCTTGAATCACTTGCGGGAAATCGCGCCCATTTCGGATGACGAGGCCGAGAAGTTCGCTTCTTTGCGCAGAAGGCGTTTCATGACGGAAGAAGCCGCCGCAGCGGAGGAAGCTTCTTCTTCGGACGGTCTGCTCGGCGAGCTGGATAAGGCTTGGGAAAGCATTTTCGACGAAGCCGAGAAGAATCTCAAGCAAGAAGGTCTCGGCGGGTCATAAGGTTCACACTCCGCTGTGGCCGAAGCCGCCCTCGCCGCGTTCAGTGGGCGGCAATTCTTCCACAACCTCAAGCTCCGCTCTCACTACCGGTGCAACCACGAGTTGGGCTATGCGCATTCCCGGCTCGATGGTGAACGGCCGGGGACCGGCGTTGTTGAGTATGACTTTGATCTCACCGCGATAATCCGCGTCAATGGTTCCCGGTGCGTTTGTAACCATGATGCCGTGCTTGAGGGCAAGCCCTGAGCGCGGGCGCACCTGAGCTTCATAACCCGGAGGCAGCGCTATTCGAAGGCCGGTGGGTATAAGCACTATTTCGCCCGGATTCACTACTACGGGCTCGGATAGATAAGCATGAAGGTCCATGCCGGAAGCAGCCGCCGATTGGTAGGAAGGCAAAGTCACATCCGCAGCGGCTTTGGTTACAAAGACTTTGATCACCTGCTGCGATGACATTGGATCACCCTGAAGAATTCTCTTTGAGCATGTTTCTAAGAACCGCCTGCAAGATGCCGCCGTGGCGGTAGTACTCCACCTCGATAGGTGAGTCGAGTCGACAACGCACGGAAAATCGTTTTGCGGAACCGCTTGGATCCGTGGCCGTAACTTCAAGGAGTTTGCCGGGCTCCAAGCCTTCTTCGATTCCGCGCACCTCGTAAAGCTCTTTTCCGGTCAGAGAGAGCGACTGCCATGAGTCCTTACCGGTAAACTGCAGCGGGAGCACGCCCATGCCGATAAGATTGCTCCGGTGGATTCTCTCGAAGCTGCGCGCAAGTACCGCTTTTACGCCCAGAAGCGCCGTGCCCTTCGCCGCCCAATCGCGGCTGCTTCCCGTGCCGTATTCGGAGCCCGCAATTACGATAAGAGGCACGCCTTCGGCCCGGTATCGCACCGCTGCGTCGTAAATAGAGAGCTTTTCTCCGCTTGGGAAGTGAATGGTCCAGCCGCCTTCGGTTGCCGGAACAAGCAGGTTCCTGAGGCGTATGTTTGCAAAAGTCCCGCGTACCATAACTTCATGGTTTCCCCGGCGAGAGCCGTAGGTGTTGAACGCTTCTGGACGCACTCCGCGCTCCATCAGATAACGCCCCGCAGGGCTGTCCTCCGGGATTGCGCCTGCAGGTGATATATGGTCTGTGGTTATCGAGTCTCCGAGCAGCGCTAAGACACGGGCTCCGGTGAGGTCTGAAAGAGGCGGCGGTTCAAGCGGCATGTCTTCAAAGAAAGGCGGCCTTCGGATATAGGTCGAGTCCTGATCCCAATCGAATGTCCCGCCTCCGCTCGAAGGCAATTTCCGCCAAAGCTCATCTCCTTCGAAAACGTGTTTGTAGCGTTCCCGGAAAAGGTCGGGGCTGAGGGAAGCTTTTCCTGCGGCCTCGATTTCTTCGAAGCTCGGCCAGATATCGCGGAGATAGACTTTTGTGCCGTCCCGGGCCTCAGCCAGAGGCTCATTTTCCAGGTCTATATCGATTCTTCCTGCAATTGCATAAGCTACAACAAGAGGAGGCGAGGCCAGGTAGTTCGCTTTAACGGCACTGTGGATCCTTCCCTCGAAGTTGCGGTTGCCGCTTAGAACGGAAGCAACCACGAGACCGCCGGCCTTAATCGCTTCCTCGACACCGGGTGCAAGCGGACCACTGTTGCCGATGCATGTCGTACAGCCGTAGCCGACCAGGTGGAATCCCAGCGCTTCAAGGTCTTCCAGTAACCCCGCCCGTTTCAGGTAATCGGTCACGACTCTTGACCCGGGAGCCAGGCTGGTCTTGACCCATGGGGCCCGGCGCAGCCCCAGCTTGTGCGCTTTGCGCGCAACCAGCCCGGCGGCAAGCATGACCGAAGGGTTTGACGTGTTCGTGCAGCTCGTTATCGCAGCTATGACCACGGATCCGTGAGTGAGGCGGTACTCACCTCCTTGAACCGCAAGCGGCGAGGTGCCCCTGAGTTCTTCGGGCCCGAGACCCCAACCGCCTTCCGCTGCAGGAAGCACAAGGGATTTCTGAAAATTATGTTTGACCGCCCGCAGGCTGAGCCTGTCTTGGGGCCGCTTGGGCCCGGCCAGCGAAGGCTCCACCTCGCCCATATCGAGCTGAAGAACCTCGGAGTAAACCGGATCGGGTGTTTGGTCCGTGCGGAAAAGGCACTGCTCTTTACAATAGGCCTCAACAAGAGCGATATGCTCTTCGCTGCGGCCGGTGAGGCGCAGGTAAGAGAGGGTGGTTGAATCGACCGGGAAGAAGCCCATCGTGGCCCCGTACTCCGGAGCCATGTTCGCCAGGGTGGCGCGGTCGGCCAGGCTCAAGCTGCTGAGTCCCGGGCCGAAGAATTCGACAAAGGCGCCCACCACTCCGCGGGCCCTGAGCATTTGAGTGACTGTAAGCACCAAGTCCGTCGCGGTTACTCCCTCACGGAGTGAGCCGGTCAATTTAAAGCCGACCACCTCCGGAATAAGCATATAGTAGGGGCGGCCCAGCATGACGGCTTCCGCTTCAATACCTCCCACGCCCCAACCGAGCACGGCCAGTGCGTTTATCATGGTGGTGTGGGAATCGGTACCTACGACCGTATCAGGGTAAGCCCTGCCCGAATCATTCCGTACGACCGAAGCAAGATACTCCAGATTGACTTGATGAATGATTCCCATTCCCGGTGGAACCACGCGGAGGCCGCGGAAGCTTCCCTGGGCCCACTTGAGCAGGGCGTACCTTTCGGCGTTGCGTTCGTACTCTTTTTTTACATTTTCTCCAGCCGCTTCCGGGGAGCCGAAGCTGTCGACCTGCACCGAGTGGTCGATTATAAGATCCGCAGGTACGAGCGGGTTGATCAAGGAAGCTCTGCCGCCGAGTCGCTCCGTTGCATCCCGCATCGCCGCGAGGTCTACAATCGCAGGGACCCCGGTGAAATCCTGGAGAATCACGCGGGATGGCATGAACGGGATCTCTGTTTCGCAGGTGGCTTTCGGGCTCCAACGCGCGAGGGCTTCGACGTGTTCGGCTTTTACGATGCTGCCGTCTTCGTTGCGCAAAGCATTCTCAAGGAGGATGCGGATCGAAAAGGGAAGTTTCTCAAGATCCGCCAAGCCGAGATCGTGCAAGCGAGTGAGGCGAAAAAAGGTAAATTCTTCTCCGGCTGCTCTCAGCTCGCCTCGCGTCCCGAAACTGTCTCGATACTTGTGTCCCATCGTGTTGCCTCGCTGATTGCGACCGAGGTTCTTATGAGGAAAGGTTGCGAGAGTACCACAGGAAATTTTGACCATCCAGACCACAGGTGCTTTTTGCGGCCGGCTCTTCAGGTGCTAACATTAAGGCTGTGGGACTGCTAAAGTTTACTATCAAAGGAGAGATGGCGATTCCGAAATGAGAGTAGCTGTCGGCTTGAGCGGCGGTGTTGACTCGGCGGTTGCCGCCGCCCTTCTCAAAGAGCAGGGCTACGATGTGGTGGGAGTCACCATGCGGATATGGGATGGCCGCCCTCTGGCGGCTGAGGGGGGGAAGCATGCTTGTTACGGGCCTGGAGAAGAAGAGGATATCGCTGATGCGCAGAGAATCGCCGAGTTTCTCGGGATTCCGTTTCATGTGGTAAACCTAGTTGAAGAGTACAACAAGCGGATACTTGATTTCTGCGCTCGTCTCTACCACGCAGGTCTGACCCCGAACCCGTGCGTCTATTGCAACAAGTTGGTGAAGTTCGGGAGGATCCCGGCGCGGCTCCGCGATCTCGGGGTCGAGGTCGATCGTTTTGCAACAGGACATTACGCGCGGATTTCTTATGACGAGTCGAGCAAGAGATACCTTCTGCAGAAGGCGGCGGATCCCCGAAAGGATCAATCTTATTTCCTGTATCTTTTGACCCAGGAGCAGCTTTCGGCCACACTGCTTCCGTTGGGCGGGTACAGCAAAGAAGAGATCCGGCGCTACGCGGCGGAGCTGGGGCTTCCGGTCGCCGAGAAGCCCGAGAGCCAGGACTTTGTAGCGGGGGGCTACAGGCAGCTCTTCGGAAGCGGCGCCCGTCCGGGGCCTATCGTTGACGAGCACGGCAAAGTGTTGGGTGAGCACCAGGGGATCCACGCTTACACGATCGGCCAGCGGCGCGGTTTGGGCATTGCATGCGGAAAACCGCTTTACGTTGTTGGGTTCGATTTGGAGCGCAACGCCGTGATCGTGGGCCTTGAAGAGAGGCTCTACAAGCGTCGCCTGATTGCAACGGAAGTCAACTGGATAGCTTTTTCCGAGCTTAGAGAACCGATCCGCGCAGCCGCCAGGATTCGATACCGGCACCGTGAGGCCCCTGCTCTCGTTGCGCCCCGGGAGGACGGCACCGTGGAGGTCGTCTTCGACCAGCCTCAGCGAGCTGTAACACCGGGCCAGGCGGTGGTTTTCTATGATGGGGAGACCGTGCTGGGCGGGGGTACGATCTCTGCGACGGCCTGACTTTTGCCTCAAGCCCGCGCGGCGTTTCCGCCGTAAGTCGGTGCCTGCGCCTGCGAATCTTTATTTGCTCTTCAGATACTTGGCCTTATTCTGTTCCCACCAAGCGCGCCAGGCTGCGATCTGCTTTGATCGAACCGAAGCCGATGCGTTCGGGCTGAACGGCAGCCTCTGGAACGTTATAAACTTAAGAGCACTGTAGACTCTTGCACGGTATTCTTTGTCCGGGCTCTCCAGTTCGTCGAGGAGGTCGGGAACGGCTTCAATGGCGCGCATTCGCTCCAAAGCGGCGAGTATCTCACGTTTGAGCGCAATGCTTTTTGAAGTCCGCAACAACTCCCTGAGTTTAGGGACGGCGCTTCGGTCCTGCTTTCTTCCCGCCTGAATTACAAAGGCCCACGTTTCCGCCCACTTGCGGTACAGGGAAAGATCCTCCAAATCTTCGCCTGTTATCTTTGTCAAGGAATCTTTGGCGAATTTGACGACCCGCTTGTAAGGAGAATCAGCCAATCCGATCAGGTAGGGGATAAGTTCAGGTGCCCGGCCCGTACGAATCGCGTCCTTGACCATTGCTTCTCCGATCCTCAGCATACTTCGCTGAGGATTGTATTTCAGCTTGCGGAACATGCGGCTTATTGAAACCTCGCCTCCCAACCTGCTCACGCGGATCCAGCCGGCCCTGGGTTTGCTCGTACTTCCTTTGCCGGTTATGAAGATCGGCCTTGAGTGGACAAGGAGATCAGTGGCCCTGTTAAGGAAAAGAAGCGCAAAAGAAGTTTGGTACCTGTTATCTTTGTCGCGCCTGTCGTTCTTACCCCAACTGCCGTTCGGGTGTTGATTTTTTAAGATAATCTCAGCACCGTGGCGGTACCAGTCAATGTTTCCTATTTTTTCGATCGCACCCAAGTCTCCTACTTTTTCGACGCTGTACAGGGCGTAATAGAACCAGTTCCCGTATCTCAATCCGTTGCGGGCGAGCCACGCCAAGCCGTCCCAAATCGCCTGATTGATCTGCCGGAGGCGGTCCGGCCGTACCGCCTTCGCCTGAAGCAGGTACTCCCGCGCCAGAATAAGCGAGGAAAGGCCGGCCGCGGTCATGGTGAGTTTCTCGCCTTTGTCCATGTAACCCCAACCTCTTGCGTGCACCTCCGGGGGCTTCTCGATACCTATTTTGCGCCGTGCGGCGGTCGTACGGGCTTTCGAGGCGGGGATATCTTTGCGGAAGGCGACATTGACGTCTACTCGGGGCCCTTTTTTCGCCTGATCCGCAAGGAAGTGGGTCGCTATTTCGTCCCAAACGGAAGGGGGAATTCGAAAGCCCCTACGGGCGGCGACCCCGAGTGCAAGAACCGCAAACTGAGTATTTGAGTTGTCATAGCGGGTACCGGGACCCGACGGCACGTAGTTCCACCTGCCGTATCCTTTCTGGCGGGCCTTAAGCAGCCATGAGGCCATTTCGGCAAGCCTTTTGCGCAACCGGGTACTCAAGGGGCCGGAAACGCGTATCCGGTCCACGGGCTTGCCTCTGGCAAGCGCGGCATCCGTCTCGAGTTGGCAGAGGGCGGCGTCCAGAGCCATGAGATACAGGGAAACGGAATACGTCTTGATCGGCCGCAGCCCTTCCAGGTACTTGAGCGCCTCATAAACAACCGGGTCATAGACCGGAATATCGCTCTTGAGAAGGGCGTAGACCTCGATCGCCGCATGACCCATGGGATAAGCCTTGTCCGGGTGTGCAGACCATGGAGCGGCCTCCATCTTGGCCCTGAGGTATTTCACGCCCCGCTCGATCGCGCGATCCACTCGGGATTCAAAATCGGCCGGACCGGCGGCGACAACGAGGGCCGTCAGAACAGACGTAGCCACTATAGCCGTCATTGCCTTCTAACCTCCTACACGGTGGTCTCAGCTTTGCCAGGTGGCCTCCGTGTTCGACGGCTCCACCGGCTGATTGTGCTTGGCCTGCGTTCTGTCCCCCAGCTGCCCCACTCTTTAATTACACCACATGACCACCATGCCGCGCAAAGGCCGGGAGCCTACCTGGGGTCAGTCTCAGGGAGCCTCAAAAACGCCGGTTCAGAATGTCGGCGACCTCCCGCGGGCCTATGTCCTTGTGTTCCCCCAGCTTAACCCCTCGTTTTGCAAGGCGCTCACTTGCACGCTCCGCGCACTCTCTCGGGATACCGTATTCGGAAAGCCTGGTCTTGACCCCGACCGAGCGGAAGAACTCTTCGGTTTTATCTATCGCCTGTAGAGCGAGCTGCTCGTCGTCCCCTTGCAGCCCCCACACCCGCCTGCCGTATTGCGCCAGCTTCTCTTTCTTCTGCTGGAGTTTGTAGTTGAGCACCCCGGGCAGGACGATGGCCAGGGACTGAGCATGGTCGATTCCGTAGAGGGCCGTCAACTCATGACCTATCATATGAGTAGCCCAATCCTGAGGAACGCCGCAACTTATCAAGCCGTTGAGCGCCTGCGTCGCACACCACACCAGATTAGCGCGCGCAATGTAGTCGCCGGGATCCTGGAGTGTCTTGGGCCCTTGTTCGATAAGAGTAAGCAGGACGGCCTCTGCTTGACGGTCTTGCAGCGCAGCGCCGACAGGGAAAGTAGCGTACTGTTCAATGACGTGGGTGAATGCATCGACAATACCGTTTGCCACCTGACGCGTGGGAAGGCTGAAGGTGGTTGTTGGATCCAAAATCGAAAAACGGGGGTAGACGTGCTCACTGAAAAAGGCGAGTTTCTCTTTGGTGCTCTCTCTGGAAATAACCGCGAATCCGTTTGATTCGGATCCGGTCGCCGGCAGAGTCAGGACGCAGCCCAGAGGAACGGCTTCGGACACCTGCACCTGTTCAGACAGAATGCGCCATGGATCCCCTTCCTTAAACGGAATGGCGGCCGCTATAAACTTGGTGCCGTCCAGGACCGATCCGCCGCCCACGGCAAGCAGAAAATCCACGCTCTCCCGGCGTGCAAGTTCAACAGCCTGCATGAGCGTTTCGTACTTCGGATTGGGTTGTATACCGCCGAATTCAAGAAAGGTCCCGCCCTTAAGTGCGCTTACAACTTGGTCGTACACACCGTTTTTCTTGATCGACCCCCCTCCGTACGTCATGAGCACCTTGGCGCCGGAAGGCAAGTATTTCGGAAGGTCTGCGATGCTTCCTTTTCCAAAAACAATAGTCGTAGGGTTGCGATACGTGAAATTGTCCATAGTCCTCCCGCTCCTTTGTCTCCGTGCATACAGGATTTTTTCAGGCCCGCCCTCGCACATTTCAAGGCACTTATAGTAGCTTTGAGGCCCTCCGGCGGCAAGCGGGAGCGTCTTAATGCCACAACCCTGTCAGGCGCCATGAAGGAGGACCGAGCTCGGTCGGAGGGAGAATTTCGTCAATCCAGAGAGGTTCTTCGATTGCAAGCGCGCCTTCCCACACCGGCAGGCGCTCCTTGAGCTCCATAAGGCGCCGAATGCGCTCTTCGGTGGGCGGGTGGGTTCTGAGCAAAGAAGGCTCGGGTTCGCCCAGGCCGGGAAGAAGAATCCTACGAAAGAAAGATTGTTGTGCTATGTCAAGCTTGCGCAGTGCGGAGCTCAGGCCCTCAGGATCGCCGGTAATGCGTACCGCGTCCAGATCGGCGTCGAACTCCCGGGTGCGGGAAAGGGCGAGCTGGAGAAGTGCGCTTACGGTGGGCGCGAAGATAAGAAGCAGTACCGCACCCCATGGAATTCCCCCCTGGTGCAGCAGGAGCAGGGGCAAATTAAGGATCAGGAAAAACTGGCCCATGAGGGAGAACAGGTGGGTGGCCCGGCTTATGAGGTCGGCAAGAGCCATAACCCTCACATCGTTGTTTGCAATGTGACTTATCTCGTGGGCCAGAACACCGGTCAGTTCTCTGAGGTTCAGCGTGCGCAGGAGTCCGTCCGTGATTCCGATCACCGCGTCATCGCATGTTCCCATGGAAAAAGCGTTGGCAAGCCTGGTCGGCACGTAGTAAAGGCGGGGGAGGCAAGGAAGACCCGCGCGGTGTGCAAGTTCGGCGAGAGTTTCAAACAAGACCGGTGCTTCAGAGGGAGAGAGGGGCCGTGCCCGGTAGAACCGAAGGAGGATCGCGGGAGAAAGCCTCGGAGCCAAAAGAAGCGTTCCCAGCCAAAAGGCACCGAAGAAGATCAACCCCTCCACTCCGGCCACAAAGAATCCGACAGCGCACAAGAGCGCGACCATGGCGCCGATCAAGAGCAAGGAATGCAGTAGAT